>DASQDA010000990.1:0-10971 GCA_035634435.1 Polyangiaceae bacterium | reverse complement strand
ATGGAGCCCAGGTTCGGCAGGGCGGATACGGCGACGGCCTCGGCGGTCGTGGTGAGGTCGCGCGCGACCGCCACGTCCACGGCGTTGTAGCTCGGGTCGGTCGAGAAACCGGACTCCGGTTTGCCAACGGTTGCCAGCGCGAAGTCAGCGGGCAGCGACGCCTTGCCCTGGAACACGTCGCGCACGGCGTTGGCGTACTGGGTCGCAGTCAAGCGACGCATCGGCGCCGCCACGCGACACGGCGCGCCGGGCGGCAAGGGCGGCAGAGGCGTGCTGGTCGTGGCACCGCTGCCCGTCGGGGCGCCGGCACCGGAGCCGAGGCCGAGCGTTGGGCCGCCACCCACGCCAGCTGCTGGAGGTTGGTTGCCGTTCACACCGCTCTCGTCGCCAGGAGCGTCGATGACTCCGGTGCAGCCTGCAAGCAGTGCAAGAGCCGTCAGAATGTTCGTGCCTCCGAGTTTCATTCGCAATGCGAACCCTCCTGAAGGGCCTCAGGGTAACACGTGACGGAGCTAAAACCAGGCGTGTTACCCCGGCAGAGCGGCGCACACGTACTGCCGACATGCACATACTATGGGGGTGATGAGCTGGCAAACTACGCCCCAAGCCTTCCACGCACGGACACATGTCGGCGCCGTCCGACACCCAGCTGAGATGCGCATTTTGCGGGAGAATCTCAGCGCCTTTCGCGGCGCAGCACATTCTTTCATCAACAGCGAACGCAACAGCACCTGCGAGCGCGTGCGCCCGACAGCCTGCGAGCGGAGGATCTTGTGCCGCTGAGTGCGAGCAAAAGAGCCAGTGTGTGCGCGGCGTTTTCTCCGAGGACGCCGCGCAACTGGCGTCGAGCGCTGTTTTTCGGTCGAGCCGCTAGCGAGCCGAAGGATGCGCGGCTCGCGCCGAAAGCCGTGCTCGCACGATCTTGTCTTCGGGGACGCGACGCAGGTTCTGCGCGGCACCCACCGCAGACAAGCTCCAGATCAGCCACTTGGTGGGATCGAAGTCCCAGCGCCGAACGCCGTTTCGGTAGTCGTTTTGAAAGCGGTGGTGGAAGTTGTGGTAGCCCTCGCCGAGCGTGAGCACTGCCGTAAGGAAGTGGTCGCGAGCGGAAGTCGAGTGATCGTAGGGACGCGCTCCGAGCGTGTGCGCCAAGGAGTTCGTCGCGAAGGTGGCGTGATACTGGACCACCAGCCTTAGAAAGCCGGCGATCAGGAGCGCACCAATGGGGTCGCCCCACAAGGCGCCGAGCGCAACCGGGATGAGGGCGCCGACGACGATTGCGAGCGGCACGTAGTAGCGGTGCTGCCACATCACGAGTGGATCGGCCTGGAGGTCACGTACGCGCTTGAACTGCGGCTCCCGCTCCCGATACAGCACCCAGCCAATGTGAGCCCAGAAGAAGCCTCGCTTGATGTTGTAGGGGTCCTCGTCTCGGTCAACCTTCGAGTGATGGACGCGATGATTGTTGGCCCAGTGCAGCGCCGAGTTCTGCACGGACGCCGCGCCGAACAGCAGGGCGGCGAGCTGTACGCCGCGCGTCGCATCATAAGTTTTGTGAGCGAACAGCCGATGATAGCCGGCGGTGATTCCAAGGCCGCACAGCACCCACCAGACGACGGCTAGCGCGATGGTCCACGGGTTGAAGTGAACGATCGCCCACCACACGCCGAGGCCCCCGAGGACGTGAGCCGTGGTGAGGAATAGGATG
The DNA here is from genome assembly GCA_035634435.1 of Polyangiaceae bacterium. Classification (GTDB taxonomy): domain Bacteria; phylum Myxococcota_A; class Polyangia; order Polyangiales; family Polyangiaceae; genus PMG-095. Next base: position 9,263 of record DASQDA010000990.1, on the reverse strand, counting down.
TTGGTCCAGTCGAGTTCCGAGCGATCTTCTTGCTTCAACTGTTTCTCGCGGTGTGAGTTCGAGCGGACCTTCTGCGTGCCGCGAGCAGCCACCGAACCCGGTTCGTGACGTGACTCGGCTCGCAACTGGGTCCGTAAGTGGGTCGTTGTGCGCGAGCTTGGCGCGGGATCGTGCGGATCGCTCGTCATAGGCACGTCACCTTTTCAGGGCGGAGTTTGCGGTCGCCGGGCCGATGCTCACGTGCGGGCGCGCTGCCGCGCCACAAAGGCGCCGCAGCATCATCGTTGAGAGCCAATCAGCGGGCCACCGGCCCCCGCCCGCCGACCGGTGCTCGAGGCAAACTGCCGCTGTACGCCGTGCTGGAGCCCTGACCGCTGTGCGCGATGCTTGATGCAGACACACCGAAGCTTCGGCCCGCGCGTCGGGGTCGCGAGACCCCCCGGTCGTGGGAGGCTCGCAAACCTTGCGCAGACGCTAGGCCTTGGGCTTCATCGAATCCCGCGTCCCTCGAGCATCTCCTGTTCCGGTCCCGTTTGCTCATCCAGCTCAATGTCGACCACTCTTCGTTGTCCACCGGCTCGATGGTCACGATCGAGTGCAGCGCGTGGCGCACAGAAATGCGCGCTCACCCAGCACTTGAACGTTTCCGAGGCTAGCGACCGCGCTCTGCTCTGGCGATGGACGCAATCTCCGCGTACAGCGGGCGCGCCATCGGGTCGGCGAACAGAGGCCCGACGTTCATGTAGTGGTCATGCACCGGATGCTCGGCGGCGAGGATTGTGAGGGCGTGTAGTCGCGTCAACGGCGCGGCGGTCAGCCGGTCATAGGTGCGCCGCCGGTCGTCTTCCGGGTAACCAGAGATCACAGCAGCAGCGCGAGGTGACGCGCCGCCGCGCTCGGTAACACTTCACCGCGCTCGACCCGCGCAGCCCAGTGCTGCCGTTGCTGGTCGAAGACCGGATTGCCGCCGGCGCGATCCAGCAACGCTCGCTCAATCGCCAGCTGGAGCCAGCGCGCGCGCTGCTGACGACGCCGAGCGTCGAGCTCACCGTTTGCTCGCAACGCGTTGAAACGCGCCTCGAGATGTGTCCACAGCTCCGCAATGCCCCGGTCTTCATGCGCGCTGACCGCCATGACTCGCGCGCCATCACGTCGCATCCAGGCGAACAGCCCCTGTAGCTCATCGCGAGCTGCGAGGGTGGCTTGCAGCCGCTCGCCGTCGGCTTTGCCGAAGACGACGCAGTCGGCGTACTCGACGATACCCCGCTTCATGCCCTGAACATCGTCGCCGGCGCCCGGGATCCAGAGCACCACGAGCTGGTCGACCACGTCTGCGATGGCCAGCTCGCCCTGACCGATGCCCACCGTCTCCACCACGATGAGGTCGTAGCCCGCCGCTTCGAGCACCAGTAGCACCTCGCGCGTTCGGGGGGAGAGACCACCCTCGCCTCCCGCGGACGGGCTGGGTCGCACGAACGCCGTCGGCGACGAAGAAAGGCGGGTCATGCGCGTGCGATCACCGAGCAGGCTGCCACCGCTGACGCCGCTCGAGGGGTCCACCGCCAGGACACCGACACGTTTGCCCTCTGCGATCGCGAGGCAACCCAGCACCTCGATCAGCGAGCTTTTCCCAGCTCCCGCTGCGCCGCTCACCCCCAGACGCAAAGCACGCCCAGTGAAAGGCAGCAGCTGGGCGAGCAACGCCTCGGACGTGGCCTCGTCCCCGCGGCGAGTGCTCTCGACCAGCGTGATGGCCTTGGCCAAAGCGCGACGATCGCCTGCCCGCACGCCGCTGGCGAGCTCCACGACCGGTTCCGCGCTCACGCGCCGGACGTCCCCGGCGTGTCCGCCGCCTGCTGCGACGTGCGCAGCTCCAGCAGACGCTCGGCAATTTGCGCCACCCTGACGCCTGGCCCAAAGACGTCGGCCACACCGGCAGCGGCGAGCAGCGGCCGATCCCGCGCGGGAACGATACCGCCGACGACCACGGCTATGTCGTCCGCGCGCGCTGCGCGCAGCGCGCGCAGCAGCTCCGGGACCAGGGTGAGGTGCCCGCCTGCTTGCGTCGAGATACCGACGAAATGAACGTCCGCGTCCATCGCTTGTCGGGCGACGTCGGCAGGCGTCTGAAACAGGGGACCCAGGTCGACGTCGAAGCCGAGATCCGCGAGCCCTGCCGCTACCACCTTGGCGCCGCGATCGTGGCCGTCTTGGCCCAACTTCGCCAGCAGGATGCGCGGGCGACGCCCCTCGGCGAGCCCGAAGGCGGCGACGCGCGCGCGCAACGCGGCCCACGCTGCGTCGTCCGCGTACGCGGACGTGAACACGCCATTGATGGTGGTGCTTGCCCCCTGATGACGACCGAACACGCGCGCCAGCGTGGCGCTGACCTCACCCACGGTGGCCCGCGCCCGCATCGCATCCACCGAGAGCTCTAGCAGGTTTGCGGAGCCGGCGGCGCCCTCCTCGAGGGCAGCCAGGGTGGACGCTACCCGGCTCTCATCACGGCCAGCACGCAGCTTGGCCAAGCTTTCTCGCTGGCGCGACAGAACGGAGGCGGTGTCGATCGTGCGCAGCTCGAGCTCCGGCTCGTCAGGCGCCATGAAACGATTGACGCCCACCACCACCAGCTCGCCGCGGTCTACGGCAGCCTGACGCTCCGCGGCAGCGCGTTCGATGCGCGACTGCGGCAGCCGCAACTCGATGGCGCGCGTCATACCCCCGACGGCGTCCACCTCCTGGATGACCGCTCGCGCACGTTCGGCGAGTTGCTGGGTGAGGTGCTCCACGAAGTAGGCGCCAGCAAGCGGATCGACCACGTGGGTGATGCCGGTCTCGTGCTGCAAGATCAGCTGTGTATTGCGTGCCACCCGCGCAGAACGGTCGCTCGGTAGCGCCAGCGCCTCGTCGTAGGCGTTGGTGTGCAAGCTCTGGGTGCCGCCGAGCACTGCGGCCAGGGCCTCGACGGTGGTGCGCACCACGTTGTTCAATGGATCCTGAGCTGCCAGGCTCACACCAGAGGTCTGGCAGTGCATGCGCAGCATGAGCGTGCGCGCGTCCAGCGGCGCAAAGCGCTCGCGCACGAGTGTTGCCCACAGCAGGCGAGCGGCGCGCAGCTTGGCGACCTCGGTGAAGAAGTCGAGCCCGACGCCGAAGAAAAACGACAGGGTCTTGCCCACCTCATCGACGGCCAGACCGCGGTCGGTCGCTGCCCGCAGGTACTCCAGCCCATCCGCGAGCGTGTAGCCAAGCTCGAGCTCGGCGGACGCGCCCGCCTCCTGCATGTGATACCCGGAGACCGAAACCGAGTTGTAGCGTGGCATGCTCTCGCTCACGGACTGCATCACGTCCGCCACGATCCGCAGCGACGGGGCGGGCGGGTAGATATACGTGTTGCGCACCATGAACTCCTTCAAGATGTCGTTCTGGATGGTGCCGGCGAGGTTCTCGCGTGGCGTCCCCTGCTCCTCACCTGCAACGATGAAGGCCGCGAGCACCGGCAACACGGCGCCGTTCATGGTCATGGAGACGCTGGTGTGCTCCAGTGGAATGCCGTCGAAGATGGCTTTCATGTCCTCGACGCTGTCGACGGCTACGCCAGCTTTGCCCACATCGCCGACAACGAGCGGATCGTCGCTGTCGTAACCACGGTGGGTGGCCAGATCGAACGCGACGCTCAGGCCCCGTTGACCGCCTGCGAGCGCCTGCCGAAAGAAGGCGTTGGTCTCCTCGGCACTGGAGAATCCGGCGTACTGGCGCAAGGTCCAGGGGCGCGCCACGTACATGCTGGCTCGCACACCTCGCACGAAAGGGAAGTCGCCAGGCAAGACATGCAGGTGCTCGATGCCGTGCAAGTCGTTGCTCGTATAGAGCGGCTTGACCTGGGCCCCCGCGGGCGAACGCGTGCGCAGCTCCGCCGCGTCGCGCCCGCCCAGCTCCTGGGTCGCCAGACTACGCCAGCGTGAGAGGGCCTCATCGTCGGTCATTCGTGATTATCGCCCACCGGCAGCGGTCCGCAAAATCGACGCTTTCCGGCGCCCGGTCCGGCGTCAATCGCGGAACTGGAACACGACCTCCGTCTGACGCACGAGGCCGAGCTCGTCGCGAGCGACACGCTCCACGGCAGCGGGATCTTCCTTGATGTCCTTCACCTCCGCCCGTAGACGCCGAATCTCTTCCGACAGCCGAGCTGCCTCCTGGTCCGCACGCGCCTTCTCGCTCTCGAGATGCTCCAGCCGGGACAGCCCCTCAGGGGACAGGATCATGACGGGCACCGACACCGCCGCGACCGCGAGCAAGACCACCGGCAGCATGCGTTGTGCGAACAACAAGCTCGGTTGCATCGCGGCGCAGTTTGCCCGTCGCCCGCGCAGATGGCCCACAAACCGACGCACTTCCTGTTGCACGCGCAACGCGCGCCAGCGTGGAATTTTACAGCTCGCGGACGTCCGGCGCCACCTGCTCCAAAACGGGCCCGGACCACGAGCCCGAGCAGTGAATAGTTCGAGCCCCTTCCTTAATCAGCGATATGGTTCCGCGTCGCCATGCGGCCGGCCGGGCGCGCACGACTGCTGGCACGACGAACAGATGATGGAATCCGAGATTCTTAGGGCCGAGCTCGAGCGTTCGTTCGAGCTCGATGAGCTGCTGCACCTCAGCCGAAACCTGCTCGGTTTCGAGCCGGACGTAGTGGGGGGAGCGACGGCGAAGGGCTCCTTCGCCGGAGCCCTCACCCGGCACTGCGTCGAGCAGGACGCGCTGGAAGCTTTGTGCGACGCATTGGTGGCGACGCGCCCCGAGGCAGCCCAACGCATCACCGAGCTCCGAGCCAGCGGCGTGTTGCAGGACGGAGCGCTGGCCCCCGGGCAAAGCTTCGGCCCCTTCTCGGAGCTTACGCCGCTCGGCGAGGGCCGACTCGGCTTCTGTTACCAGGCGAGGCGCGGGAACGGCGAGTACCGCCTCAAGGTCCTCAAGCCTGAGTCGCTGCGGGACCGGCGCGACTTGCATCGTTTCATGACGGCCACACGCCTGCTGGCCACCGTCGAGCACCCTGGCCTACCGCGGCAGGTCGAGACGGGTTTCGTGGAGGGTCGCGCCTATGTCGCGCATGCGTCGGTCGCCGGGGCCTCGTTGTCCCAGCACCTGCAAGGCTCGCTCCCCGTGCGCTTCAGCGAAGCTCGCGGTTTGCTGCGCTCGCTGCTCCAGGCGCTCGCTGCTTTGCACGAAAAGCGGCTTGCGCACGGGGATCTCCGTTTCGAGAATGTGCTCGTCGCCTCGCGTGAGCAGGGCGATCCGCATGCCGTTCTTCTCGATGCCGGCTCCGACCGGCTGCGCACGCGGCCACCGCTGCAAAATGGCAAAACCGAGCTGTTCTCCAGCATTGGCTCGGTCAAGACACTGTCGCCAGAGCAAATCCGCGGCCGACTTGCCGATCCGCGCAGCGATGTCTACGCCTTCGGCGCTCTCGTCTACGAGGTCCTCACGGGCAGAGCGCCGTTCGACGCAAGCGGCGCCCTCGAGGCGGCGTTCGCTCACCTGACGCAAGCTGCCGCTCCCCCGAGCCAGCATGCTCCCGCCGGCTACGTCTCAGCCGACCTCGACCGACTAGTGCTCCGGCTTCTCGCCAAGGAGCCCCTCGAGCGGCCCGCCACCGCCGGCGAGGTACTCGAGCTGCTCGAGCAGCTGCAACGAACGAGCCGCCCGCCACAAGCGGAGCTGCCGGACGGAGCCTTGGAAGCGGAGCTCGAACGGCTGACGACAACACCCGACGACCCGGAGCTGCTGGCAAGTCTGGAAGCCCGCGCAAGCTCTCCGGAGGCTACGCAGCGCATCGCAGATGCCTTGCTAGCGAGCTCACGGGCGCTGGACGGCCGCCCTGACGGCCTCGTGGGCAGACTCATTCTCGTGCGCCGCGCCGCGCGTCTGCTCGGTGGTTGGCCCGAGACACGCGAAGGCGCCGAGCGCGCCTACGCCGAGGCGCTGGAGCTTTCGCCGGGCGACCCAGAGCTGCTGACCGCCGCCATAGAGCTCAAGCGCCGCTCCGGCAAGTGGGACGAGGCCGTCGAGCTCTGGTTGTTGCTGGCCGAGCACGCGCCGGGCGCGAGCGAAAAGGCGCGCTGCTTTGCGGAAATCGGACGCATCTATGCGAGCGAGCGGCACGAACCCGATCAGGCCCTCGTCGCCTTCGCGCAGGCGCTCTGTGAAAATCCGAGCGATGGCGCCGTGGCCGCCGAAATCGAGCGCCTGGCGGGCAGCAGTACCGAAAGCTGGAGCGAGGTGCTGCAGACGTGTACCGCGGCGGCAGGCGAGCAGGAGCGCGCCGGCGAGCACCGTCGGTCGCTGTTCGATCGAGCTGGGCGTTGGTGGTTGCAGCGCTTGCAGCGTGCCGACCTGGCGCTGCCTTGCTTTCAAGCAGCTCTCGCGCTCGACAACACCGACGAGACCGCGCTCGAGGGCCGCGCGCAGGGGTATCGGCAGACGCAGCAGTGGAATCAGCTCGGCGGAGCGCTCACGCTCAGGGCCGACCTCACAGCGAGCCCGGCGCTCGCGCGCGACCTGCGCACCGAAGCCGCTGAGCTCTTGGAGCTGGTGCTCGGCGACCCCGATAATGCACGTGCCCTTTACGAACGCGTGGTCAGCGAGGACCCGAGCCACACCAAGGCCGTCCTGCGATTGAGCAAGCTGTACGAAAGCAATGCCGATTTCGAACGCTTGCTCCGACTCCTGGAGCAGAGCGTCGTCGCCCAACAAGGTGACGAGCGACTCCAGACCTTGTGCAAGATTGCCGAGCTTCGCGCGACGAAGCTCGGTGAGGACATGCAGGCTCAACGGGGTTTCGAGCACGTGCTCGAGCAGCAGCCAGATCACCTCGAAGCGTTGCGCGGCCTTGAGCGGCTGCTCACCAAAGCAGGGCGCTTCAAGGAGCTCCTGGAAAACCTAGAGCGACAGGTCGAGCTCAGCCTCACGCCGCGGCAGACAATAGGCTTGCTCGAGCGCATTGCTGGCATTCACGAGCAGGAATTCCTGAGCCATGGCGAGGCGGCGCGCGCATTCGAGCGCGTGATCGAGCTCGACCCGGGCAACGAAGCCGCCCTGACGGCGCTTTCGCGCCACTACCGCAGTAGCGAACGCTGGGACGACCTGGCGCGTGTGTATGAGCGCCACCTGAAGCTGACCTCCGATGCGAGCATTAGGGTAGCCTTGCTCCTGGCTCGCGCCCGACTGTTCGCGGAGGAGCTGGCTCTGCCGGAGAGCGCGCTGGCCGCCTACCAGGCCTTGCTGGAGCTCGAGCCAGAGCACCCGCAAGCGCTAGAGGCCGTCGCCAGGCTCCGTGTGTCGAGCGGCGACTCAGCGGCGGCCTTGCTAGCGATCGAAGCGCTCGCGCAACACGCGAAGACTCCCGAAGCACGCGCCGAGCAATGGACGAGGGCCGCCAAGCTGCTGGAAAGTCAGGGCGCGCGCGACGCGGCCATCGAGCGTTATCAACGTGCGCTGGACGAGAGCCCAAAGAACGTCGCAGCAAGCGCGGCGCTGAGAGAGGCCTTCGCTGCTCGGGGTGACACCCACGCCGTCCTTCAACTGCTCGAACGCGAGCTCGAGCACACGGAAGGGGCGCTCGGCAAGGCGCGTTTGACCGGACGCATCGCTGTGCTGCTGCACGAAAAGCTGCAGGATGCCGCGCGGGCAGAAGACTACGCGAAGAAGGCCCTCGAGCTCGACCCGACCAACCTGGAGGCCTTGCTCGTGCTCGGCGACATCGCGTTCGAGAACGGTCGTCCCGTGGAGGCCAGCAAACACTACGAAGCGATCGCCGGTCGCGTCGACATGCTCGAGAGCACCACGGCCGTCCGCGCCCTCCTGCGCTACCTGGAGACCCTCACCCAGACGGGTGGCGGGGAGAGAGCCGGCTTCGTGCTCGACACCTTGCTACGGCTCGCGCCCGACGATCTGGCCGTTCTGGAGAGCGTCGCGGAGGTCACCTTCGCGCAGGGTGACCCCCTTCGCGCCGCCGAGCTTTACGCCCGCATTGCCACGCATTTCGCCCCTCACCTGACGCCCGTGGCGCGCGCGCGCGCTCTGTATCGACAGGGTCAGGCGCTGAGCAAGGCGGGCCAGCCCGAGGCAGCCGTTCCGCCGCTGGAAGAGGCCGCGGATCTGGACCCGTCGTCTTCTGAACCGCTGATTGCGCTAGCACAAGCGCTCGAAGCGCAGGGTAAGTGGGTCGAGCTCCTGAAGGTGAAGAGTCGACACCTCGAGAGCGCCGTGGGCGAAGAGCGCGTCCAGCTGCTGCTCGGGATCGCGGACATCGCTGGCTCCAAGCTGGGTGATCGGGCGCAGGCAGCCAAGAGCCTGGTGGCCGCGCTCGAAGAGAGGCCCGACGATCGACGCTTGCTGACGAAGCTGATGCAGCTTTACAGCGAGGACAAGGACTGGAACAAGCTCGTGGAGGTCGTCTTGCGGCTGGCGGACTTCGTCGACGAGCCCAAGCAGCGGGTGAAGTACCTGCATACGGCAGCCATCGTCACCGCCCGTCACATCGGCGAGACACAACGAGCTCTGGAGTACTACCAGCAGGTTCTCGAGCTCGAGCCCACCTTCGACAAGGCGCGCAACGAGGCCATCGAGCTGTATCGTGAGCTCGCCGACCACGGCGCGGTAGAGCGACTGCTGCGTAGCAAGCTGGAGCTGGCCAGTGCTTCGGAAAACCAGGACGCCATGGTGGAAGCGTTCGACCAGCTGGGAGCCTTGTACGAGCGCAGCCTGGGCTGGAACGAGCAAGCCGTGGACGCCTATGAGGCCGCTCATACCCTGGCGCCGCACAATGACGAACGGCGCGCGGTGCTAGCCCGACTGTACGCGATGGATCCCGAGCGGTACCTGGAAAAGGCGGTAGCGGGAGAGCTGGAGCTGCTCCGTGGCGACCCTCATCGTGTCGAGTCCTACAAGGTCCTGCGCCGACTCTACACGGAGACGAAACGCGCAGACAGCGCCTGGTGCCTATGCCAGGCCATGAGCGTTCTTGGGCTAGCGGAAGCCGACGAAGAGCGCTTCTACCGGCGCATGAAGTCCGAGACGGCAGCGCCGGCTCAGAACGCGCTCGACGACGAAGAGTGGCTCTCGCTCTTGATGCATCCGGACGCGGATCCCTTGCTGACGAGCATCTTTGCCCTGATCGAGCCAGCGGTGATTGCGCGGCGCAGCCAAACGTTGGCTGAGCTTGGGTACGACGAGACCTGGTCGGTGAGTCTCGCCGAGAATCCGAT
>DASQDA010000989.1:0-10685 GCA_035634435.1 Polyangiaceae bacterium | reverse complement strand
CGCTCGCGGCACCGCGGAGCGCCAGGCGCGGCTGCAGGGGCGCCCTGCGCTGCCAGCGGGCTGCCCGGCGTCGGGCTCCGCCGAGCGGCGCGCCCGTTCCAGAGGGGGCGGCACCAGCATGGGCATTGAGCGGCGTCACAGCTTGGGAAAGCCGCGGCTCCTTAGTTGGGTTATAGGGCGGCCTTCCGCATGGCACACCCGCTTTCCGAGCTCGAGCAGTTGGTCCAGTCCGCAATCGTGCGCGCGTTTGGTAGCGAGTACGCCGACGCCGATCCGGCGCTGCACCGCTCCGCCTTCGCGGACTATCAGGCGGACGCCGCGTTGCGGCTTTCGCGACGCGTGCGACAGCCCCCGCTGGAGGTAGCCAATCGCATCAAGGATGCGCTCGAGGCGGACGGCTCGTGTAGCGAGGTGCGCGTGTCGCCCCCCGGCTTCATCAACTTCACGTTGCGCGACGACGCGCTCGAGGCGGCCATACAGACGCTTTCGCGCGATCCGCGCCTGGGTGTGGCGCTGAGCGGAAAGCCCGAGACCGTGGTCATCGACTACTCGGGGCCCAACGTCGCCAAGGAGATGCACGTCGGTCATTTGCGCGGCACCATCATCGGCGACAGCCTGGCCCGTTTGTTCGGCTTCCTGGGCCACCGTGTGATCCGACAGAACCACGTGGGTGACTGGGGCACGCCGTTCGGCATGCTGATCGAGCAGATGCTCGATACGGGGACGGACGCGGGCGCCTCGCTCGGGGCGTTGAACGACTTTTACAAGGAGGCGCGCCAGAAGTTCGACTCGGACCCGGCCTTCGCCGAGCGCGCACGGCAACGCGTCGTGCTGCTGCAAGCTTCAGACGCCGAGACGCTGAAGCTGTGGCATACGCTGGTTGCGGCGTCGCGGCGCTACTTCGTCGAAGTCTACACCAAGTTCGGCGTGTTGCTTGGCGACGAGGACGTGCGCGGCGAGAGCCAGTACAACGACGAGCTCGCGGACGTGGTGCGTGAGCTCGAGGAGCGCGGCATCGCGCGCGTCGACCAGGGCGCCTTGTGCGTGTTCTTGCCAGAGTTCAAGGGGCGCGACGGCGAGCCGCTGCCGCTCATCATTCGCAAGAAGGACGGCGGCTACGGCTACGCGACGACGGACCTCGCCGCGCTGCGCTACCGCGTGCAGAAGCTAGCCGCCAATCGCGTGTTGTACGTGGTGGGCTCGCCACAGCAGCAACATTTTGCCATGGTGTTTGCCACGGCCCGCGTGGCTGGCTGGCTCGACGGCGGCGCGCGCGCGGAGCATGTCGGTTTCGGCTCCATCCTGGACGAGCACCGCAAGATGCTGCGCACCCGCAGCGGAGAAACGCCGCGGCTGGTCGAGCTCCTGGACGAAGCCGTGCATCGCGCGGACGCGGCGATTGCCGAAAAGAACCCGGAGCTGGCGCCCGAGGCGCGGGCCCCCGTGGCGCAGCTGGTGGGCACGGGCGCCATCAAGTACGCCGACTTATCCACCGAGCGCATCAAGGACTATGTGTTCGACTGGTCGCGCATGCTGTCGTTCGAGGGCAACACCGGGCCTTACCTTCAGTATGCCCACGCGCGCATTCACTCGATCTTGCGACGCGCTGCCGACGCCGGCATCGAAGTCGCCAACGAGCTGGTCCTGGACCGCACCCCGGAGCACGTCCGCATTCGTCTGACCGAGCCTGCCGAGCGGGCGCTCGCCATGGAGTTGCTCGACCTGGCGACCGCCATCGACGCGGTGCAAGTCGCCCTGCAGCCCCATCGCCTCTGCACGTACCTCTACGAGCTTGCGAGCAAGTACACGACGTTTTACGAGGCGTGTCCGGTGCTCAAGGCCGAGAGCGACGAGCAACGGGACTCCCGCTTGTTGCTGTGTGCCACCACCCGCCGTGCTTTGGCGCTGGGACTGGGCGTGCTCGGTATGGGGGCGCCCGATCGGATGTGAGCGCGCTCAGGGCGCGGCGCTCAGGGCTTCGAGCTTGCTGGCGAGCGCCAGTATGGGTGCCGATAGCTGTAGCCGCACTCGTTCCTTGTCGCGTGAGATCGTGTGCTCGACCTGACCAGGGCCGAGCTCCAGCTCGAGCGCGCGGGTGAGCGGCTCTAGCAAGTCCCGCAGTGTTTGCTCGACGCGCGGCGTGCTGTCGACGCTTGCGGTGGTGAAGACGGCGCGCACCCGCAAGCGCTCTGCGAGCTGAGCGCTCGCCGAGACTGCACGGACATCGCCGAGGGCACTGGCGCCTAGCTCGGCGTCCCCTAACCATTGCTCGAGCCAACCGGGTTGCAATACCCAGCTCAAGCGCAAGGGGGCGTCGCGGGTCTGCTGGTGCAGCGCACGGTGCAGCTGCTGGAGCAGGGAGGCCTCGGTGGGGACCAGGCCCTGCGCGCGGTCCACCAGCTCGCGGAAGTAGCTGCCTCCGCTCAGGATCAGCGGCCCGCCATCGCGCACCGCGAGCTCGCCCTCGCCGCGGCGATTTCTCAACGTTGCAAACGATCCTAGTCGGCTGACCACGGGGTCGCCCTGTCGGCTCAGGGTCAAGGCTCGAGCGCAGCGCAGCACCCCGTCGGCGCCGAGCTTACCGTCAGCGACGATGGCGAGACTTGGTGCGGCCTCTGCCGCGAGCTCTACACGCACGGCAAGGTGGATGCGGTCCACCGCTTCGAGCTCCCGTCTTGCGCAGCTCTGCTCGCCTTGGACAGAGTGGAGCTCGGCGATGCGGTCCAGCGTGGCGCGGCCCCAGACGCTACGGCGGAGCTCCCGCACATCGAGCGTCGCCAGCAGGGCGGCGTCCGGCAGCAGAAGCGCGCTGCTGTCCGACTCAGGGCTCGGCCGCTGCGCTGGCGGCGAGCTCGCGGTGCCACGAAGCGCGAGGGCGACAGCCAGCGCCACGAGCACGCCGAGCAGGGCCAGGTGGAGCTTGAGCACGCCGCCGGCAGGTTATCACTCCAGCTGGGTTCCTCATACGTCGGGCGGATCGGCGTGGTGAGGAGCGCGCGAGAACACTTGACCACTCAGCAGCGCCGGCACTCGGCTCAACGGCGCGAGGGGAGGCGCCGTCGCGCCGCGCAGAGCACTACTCGTCGCTGTCACCGGCACGACGACCGGTGCTCTGGCGGCGACCTTCGGGCCGGGCCGGGAAAACCCTGCGGTCGAGCGGAGAGCGGCGCTGAAGTAACGAGCGCTGGCCGGAGCTTTCGGGAAACAGCTGCGAAAGCTCGGTCAAGCTTGCGGCCTGGGCTTGCCGCGCGCGCGCCGCGTGAGCCTCGCAGAGCGCGATGATACGCTCGCCCACCAGCACCCTGCGAACGCGTGGCTGAACAGCCTGGGAAGTGAGGCTCGGCCCTGCGCCCGCGCAGATTTCACAGCGTCGAAGCATAGCCTCAACGGCTAGCGGACTTTGACGAGGCCGGGCAAATTTTCGGTGCTGCGTCAGTGGCGGCGGGCTGCGACGCGCCGCTCTATCCACGCGATGACGTCTTCTTCCACGGGGCGGCCGAGGAAGCGGGCGAGCTCCTGGATGCCCGTCGGGCTGGTGACGTTCACCTCGATGAGCTTCTCGCCGATGAGGTCGAGCCCGACGAACCACAGACCGTGCGCTCGCAAGCGCGGCGCTACCGCCTCCACCAGACGTGCTTCGTTGGGCGTGAGCTCCGTGGGCACGACCTGTCCGCCAGCGTGAATATTCGCGCGCACGTCGTCAGGGCGCGGCACCCGCAAGATGGCGCCGAGCGGCGCTCCATCGAGCAGCAGCACGCGTTTGTCGCCGACCCGCACGGCGGGCTGGTATTCCTGAACGAGGGCCAGTTGCTTGCCCTCGGCGGTCCACACGTCCACCAGGGAGCGGTTGTTCGTGTCGCCCTCGGTGAGCACCACCACTCCGCTGCCGCCCGCACCGTTCAGCGGCTTGAGCACCGCGCGGCCGCCGACCTCGTTGACGAACTCCAGCATCGCCGCGCGATCGGCGGTGACCATCGAGCGGGGCATGTGCTCGCTGAAGTGAAAGGTGAAAAGCTTCTCGTTGGCGTCGCGCAGTCCGCGCGGGTCATTGACGATCAGCAGCCGCTCCTTGACCAGGTCGAGCTGCTGGGTGAGGTACAGATAGGCGTCGTCGAACGGTGGATCTTTGCGGATCATTACCGCGTCCAGCCCAGAGAGCTCGAGCACTTGCTGCGCCGTGGCTTCGAGCCAGGGCGCCCCCTGGTGCACACGCAGCGCCGTGCAGCGGGCGTGAACGTCGGCGCCGCGATTGAAAACGTCGCGCGGCAAGCAGTGCCAGACCTCATGGCCGCGGTGCTGAGCTCCGCGCATGAAGGCGAAGCTCGTGTCCTTGTCCCAGCCGAGGCTTTGGAACGGATCCATCACGAAAAGTATGCGCACGGCGGCAGTCTACCGTCGTTCTGCCACTCCGACCAAGGCGGCTGGGGACCTGGAGCGGGCGATTTCGCCTGGCGGCGCGTTTTCGCTCTAAACTACCCGGCATGCTGCAGCCAAGGCGCAGGTCGCAAACCATTTCGATGCTGGTCTTGGCCGCGTTGTTGCTGGTGATCGGCCTGGGTCTGTTGGCGGTGCGAAGCTGCGAGGCCCGCTCACGGGCTTTGCTGCCGCCGTTGAGCTCCGCCAGCACGGTGCTCACGCCGACGCCGAACGTGCTGGCCTCGGTGCGCGACCTGGCGAGACTGGAGACCACCTCGTTTCACATGGAACGCGTGCTCGACCTCAGCGAGAAGCAGTCGCGGCTGTTCGGGCTCATCGAATCGGAGGACGCGCTGTTGCTGGTAGCGGTGGCCGAGATCAGCGCCGGGGTCGACCTGAGCGAGCTGACGGCGGCGGACGTGGTCGTCGTCGAGGGCGTCGCGCGCCGCTGCAGCGTGCATCTGCCTCCGCCGCGGATCTTTCACGCCGCGCTCGACAACGCGAAGACGTATGTGCACACGCGCCGCACAGGGGTGCTCGCGCGCCGGCAGGAGAGCCTGGAAACGCGGGCGCGCCAGGAAGCCGAACGGGCTCTCCTGGAAGCGGCTCGTGAGGTGGGCATCCTGCCCCGCGCCGCGGAGAACGCTCGGCGGGTGGTGGAAGGGCTCTTGCGTTCCCTGGGCTGCCAGGCCGTCGAGGTGAAGCTCCGCGGACCCTGACGCGGCACCCGCCCTTAGACGTCACATGGCGGCTGCGGCACAACGGTCGAAGGCCCGCGCCTGGGTCGTGCACTTACCGGCGCGGATCTGCACTACCCCGGTGGTGTTGCAGACGAAGCTTTCGCGGGGTTCGGTCAGCGAGCAGCTGAGCAGCGCATCGAGCTTCTTTTCGCAGTCAACCAGAGCCGAACGAACGAGCTTGCAGGTTCGAGCACAATCGCCGCTCGTCTCGGTGCACACCCCCTGCAGGTGCTCGCACGCGTCGGCGCAAAGGTTCTTGGGGGCGCCCGCGTCGGGCGGGCTCGGTTCGCCCGCGTCTTCACCCCCTTCGACGGCGCCCCCGCAGCTCGCCATACATAAACAAACCCATGCCACCACACCCAGCCCGCGCCACATGAGCAAAGCATGCGCTGGCGCGGGCGGTAGCGCAATCGCTGCTCCCTGCTGCGCGCCCCGTGGTGTAGGAATCGAGTGATGTGGCACCGACTCGAGCGCTCCGCCCCGCCTCTTCTGGCTTTGGTGCTGCTGGTGGGGCTCGTGCTGGTGGCGCCGGGCGGACGCGCCGCGAAAGCGGGTGCAACAGCCGCAGCCGCCAGCGAGCACCCGCTTTCGACGCGTGCCGCGTTCGAGCTGCTCGCCAAGGGCGGTAACGCCGCAGACGCGATGGCCGCAGCAGCACTGGTCGCCGGCGTGGTGAACCCCAGCTCGAGCGGTATCGGCGGTGGCGGTCTGGCGCTGGTGTTGAAGGCGGGTGAGCGCATCCCAACGAGCCTGGACTTTCGCGAAGTGGCGCCACTCGCTCTCGATCCCTCCGTCCTGGAGCGCCGACCGCTCGAGCACGCCGAGCGGGGTCACCTGGTAGGTGTGCCCTCGGAGGTTGCTGGTCTCCACACGTTGGTTGAGCGGTTCGGCAAGCGTCCCTGGGCAGAGGTCGTTGCCCCTGCGGAGCGGCTGGCCCGCGCGGGCTTCGGGGTTGGCGCCCACCTGGCGCGGACGCTCGCGCGCAGCAGCGGCGACCTCCGGAAGGACGCCGGTCTCGACTCGCTGTATTTCCCCAATGGCCGACCCGCTCTGCAGGGTCGTGTCTTGAGGAACCCTGCCCTGGCCGCCACCTTGCGGCGGGTGGCTGCGGAGGGGCCGCTCGCGCTCCACGATGGTCCCATCGCCGCCGAGCTCGTGGCCACCGCGCGCTCCGCTGGCGGCACGCTCGCGCTCGAAGACTTGAAGCGCTACCGCGTGCACGAGCGGACGGCGCTGCACATGAAGTGGGCCGGCCACGATGTCTTCACCATGCCGCCGCCTTCGGCGGGTGGGTTGCTGCTGCTGCAAACCCTGGGTCTGTTTTCACCATCGGAGCTGCAGCGCCTGGGCTGGGGCAGCGGAGCGCTGCAGCATTTGCTGGCGGAGGCGTTCCGCGCCGCGCTCATCGACCGCTTGCGCTCGGTTGGCGATCCGGACCTGACCCGCGTCGACGTCGCGCGTCTGCTCGATCCTGCCCGCTTGGCTAAGCTGCGTGCCAACCTGGCGATCGACCGAACGCATTCTTTACCGCTGCTCGCCGCGCAGCAGCACGGCACGCACCACCTCGTGGTGGCCGACTCCGACGGCATGGTCGTGTCGCTCACCACCACCGTGAATCGCGTGTTCGGGGCCAAGCTCGTCGCCCCGGTGTCTGGCGTCGTGCTCAACGACGAGCTCGACGATTTCACGCTCACCAGCGACGTGAAGGCGCTCGGTCTGACGCACAACCCCAACGCGCCCCGCCCAGGAGCGCGTCCTGTCTCGAGCATGACCCCGACCATCGTGCTGCGCGAGGGCAAGCCCGTGCTGGCCCTGGGCGGCTCCGGAGGCATGGCAATCGGCACCAACGTGACGCAGCTATTGATTGGGCGCCTGGTCTTCGACAAGTCTCCGCTGGAGCTGGTGCGCACGCCGCGTTTTTACGTCTTTCCTCGCGGCCCAACCATGATGCTGGAGCCCGAAGGAGCGAGCGAGCCGCTCATGGCGGATCTCGCGTATCGAGGTGAGAAGGTCGGAAAGCTTCCGTTCGCCTTCAGCGCTGTTCAGATCGTGGCGCAGGGCCCTGACGGTACGTTGCAAGCCGCGGCGGACGCCCGCAAGTTCGGCAGCGCCGAGGTGCGCTGAAGCAGAATTGGGGGTTGTTGTGACGAGCGGCCCAAGGCTTTGCCAAGCGCGGCAAATCCGGCCACCTCTACGAGGTTGCGCGTCACCTCGGACGCGGCGAAGTCGATCGCGCGCTACGTGCAAGAGGACTTCGCGGTAAGCAAAGACGCGGGCGGCAAGCCCACGCTGCTAGGAGCCGAGGTATGATGCTTGCTCCCTTCACGGTACGCGCTGCTGCTCGGGTAGTCGCTGTCTCGCTCGCCATCAATTCCCATAAAAACGCAGCGCGATCGTGCCCGAGCCATCGCCGCCGAGATCGATCACCGTGGCGCAGTCGTCGCTCGTGGGCCCGAGTAGCTGGGTTTGCCAGTTTGCGGTGAACTGACCGGAGCCGCTGCCGGCGCAGGAGCTGGTCCAGGTGAACGGGACCGGGTACGCGCCCGGCGCCGCCGATTGCAGGCGGAGCGTCCGGGAGTTTCCCCACCAGGACGGATAGCCGTCGCGAACGCGAACGCAGGCATCGTTCGCGACGGTGGTCGTGGCGCCGATGGCGCCGAGATCGACCGCCGTCTGCTCGTTGCATGCAGGCGCACAGTCTTCGGGGATGTGGACGCAAGAGAACGTGCTCGCAAAGCACAAGTCGCGCGTGCAAGCGACCCCGTCGTCACACTGCTCGTTCCGCGTGCACTCGCAAGCGCTGGAGTCGACATTGCACTCATTGCTGACGCAACTCGCGACGAGGCAGCTTGGAGCGCGCGGATCGAGGCAATCGGCAGCAACCCTGCACTCGGGGCCTTCGACGCACTCGCCGGCCTCACAAACCGCTCGAAACGGGCAATCTCGATCGGCCTCACACCCTTGCCCGAGCGCGCAGGCCTCACAGTCCGGTCCGCCGCAGTCCACATCCGTCTCTTCGCCATTCAGCACGTCGTCGTGGCAGGAGCGGCCCTCGAGCGCCGCGACCACGCCGCCAATGCGGGTTGCGTCCGTCCACTCGGGAAAGGGACCACCGCCACATCCCGCCACGTCGTCGCAACGGCGCGCCGTTGCGCACTCGACTCCGTTTCGCACGACCGCTTCCCAATCGGTCGTTGGACCCGAGCTCAGAATGCCTTCAACGAGACCCGTCGCGCGGTCGATCACCGGGCTGCCGCTGTTGCCCGGGGAAGCGTCCAGGTTGGTTCCGAACTTGGGCAACGTGAGCTCGTTCGCGCGCACCGCTCCGTTGGTGGCGATCTTCAGGGGAAGGCGGAGTGGATGCCCGATGGTCACCAGCGCTGCACTGTCGGCCACGCTTCCGGAGCGCCGCACGCCCAAAGGCGAACGACCGCTCACCACGCGATTGACGCGAAAGAGCGCCCAGTCATCGCCTGTCGGACCCCCCGAGAATGTTTGAGCGACCAAATCGACGCAGCCGTAGACCTGGCTCGCCGGCACCGTCGTCGCCGCATTGCCGCCGTTCGCGGCCGCCGTGAAGCCGAACACCACGTTCGTCGCCTCGCATTGCTCTTGCGTTTCCACGCAATGGCCGGCCGTAGCGACGAGATCCGGTCCGACCAAGAACGCGGTGCAGTGCGCTGCGCGCGGCTGCCCTGCGAAGCGTTCCCCCGGGCAGAGGCCGAGCGAGGCCCCGGACGCTACTTCCCCGCTCGTGTAGGGTGTCGAGCTCAGCGCGCACGCGCCCGCGCTGCAACTGAGGCTCCCGTCCGGAACGAGCGCCGCGGTGGCGTTCGCCCACGACAAGAGCGAGGTGTCGGTGACAGCTCCGTAGTCGACGCGGTCGTCCGCGCCGAACACGATGCGCTGATTGACGTGGGTGACCAACTCGGCCCCATCGCCGCCGCTCGCGCAGGCCCCAACCACCACCAACGTTCCGTACAGCGTCAGCGCACGACCCCAGACTTGCCGCATGCGTTTGTCCTCCGCACGATTAGAGTCCGTGCGTCAGCCGACCTTCACTGTCGAGGCGCGGAAAATCTTGCCTCAGGGCTGCACGCGGTGTTCCCAAAGGCTCATGGAGCCGAGATTCCGATAGCCGAGCCGCTCGTACACCGGGCCGCCCTTGGTGCTGGCCTGCAACGTGGTGGTCTTTGCGCCGCGACCACGAGCTGCTCCGAGCGCGGCGGCGAGCAGACGCGTGGCGAGGCCGCGGCGCCCGAGCTCCGGGAGAGTTGCGACGGCCGTGATGCCGCAGTCGCCGTCTGGCGAGTCCCAGGTCACCACCGAGCTCACTGCACGCTCCCCCTCGAACGCCAGGTACGCGCGGTAGCTCGGGTCGGGGAGGCGCCGGAGCGCCGCGTGGAATGCGGGCGGCGGGAAGCCGTACGCAGCGTCGTTGATCGTGGCGACCGCTGCGAGCTCGCCAACTTCGCTCCAGCGTAGATCGCCCAGCGGCGGCAGTGTCAGCTCACTCAGCGCGGCGCCCATCATGACCGGTCGGCCATCAGCGGCGTGTCCTCGCGCCACGAGCTCGCGTGCGGTCCGTTCGTCGTCGCCGTCGAGCCACACACCCCAAGCGCGTACGCCGGCCTCGCTGTAGCGGCGAAGCAGCTCGTCGAGAGCGGTGAGCAGGGCATCGCCGCTCTCCGCGATGCACCAGTTTGAAGAGGGAACGTTCGGGCGTCGCCGGATTCACCGCCGCCACCACGCCGGGTAGGGGCAGCAAGCCCGCGCCGTCGGCACTGCGACCGAAGAGCTCGATCTCGGCTGCGATGAAGCGCCGATTGCGCGCGAGGAGGTCGCCGGTCGCCGTCATGCTCCGACTCTCGCCCGAGCGAGGCGCCCCTGCCAAGCCGTCGGCGCGCGCGTGGCAAAAAAGCTCGCCCGCTTAACCTGACTTTCAGAGCATTCGTGCGGGCTCGCTCCCTGTTCGCACAGGGCACGCGAGTTGCCTCCTGGCGGGACATGAGGAGTGGACTTGGTCAGGGGCGGTTCGATTGGCGTCATCTCTCGCTGCTCGTTTGCGCGGGGTCCCTCGCGCTGGCAGCACCCGGCTGCGGTCCGGGGGGCCCCGGCGGGGAGCCGTGCAACGTAGACGGTGTCGAGTACGCGGACGGCAGCGAGGTGCCAGCGAACGACTCGTGCAACACCTGCCAGTGCACGGACGGCAGCGTCGCGTGCACCGAGATTGGCTGTCCCGAGCGCGTGTGCGGCGGCGACCTGCCCGGCGCGGGCTGCAACGCTGACGAGTATTGTGCGTTCCAGGAAGGCGACCTATGCGGCGCGGCCGACGCGACGGCGCCCTGCCTGTCGCGGCCGGAGATCTGCCCCGAGATCTTCGCGCCTGTCTGCGCGTGCGACGGCAATACGTACGAGAACGCTTGCGCCGCGGCGCGCGTAGGGTTCGGCGTGATTCAATCCGGCGAGTGCGAGCCCGTCGAGGCGAGCTGTGAAGTGGAAGGCGTGGAGTACCCAA
This sequence comes from Polyangiaceae bacterium, assembly GCA_035634435.1. GTDB lineage: Bacteria > Myxococcota_A > Polyangia > Polyangiales > Polyangiaceae > PMG-095. Next base: position 11 of record DASQDA010000989.1, on the reverse strand, counting down.
ACGGCGCCACC
>DASQDA010000988.1:0-14208 GCA_035634435.1 Polyangiaceae bacterium | reverse complement strand
GGCACCCTCGAGCGCCAGGTACAGCGCTGCCATCTCCAGCCCCAGGCCGTGCTGCTCGTTGGTGATGGTGGTCAACAGGATGACGGGGCCCTTGGTTTCGGTCTCGTACGCCGAGAGCAACAGGCGCAGCTGCGTCGAGAGTGTCTCGCTCAGCAGATGCTCATGCCGGACGCTCAGACGGCCCGACGCCCACGCTTCGCCAACCTGCTCGACCAGCGGCCCAGCGACGTCGAGCAGAAACTGGCGGGCCCCCAGCGTGGCGACAGCTTGTCGCAGCCCGTTGCGCACACCGACGGCATCGTCGCTCGCCAACGCGCGCATGAGCGAATCGAGGGTCGGGGATTCGCTCACCGAGCTGAGCTGCGCGTAGGCGGAGCTCGCCAGCAGCGCCCGCAGGTCGGCGGTCTCCCGATGAATCACCTCGCCGGCGCGGAAACCGGCCTTCAGCGCGCGGGATACCAGGATCAGCCGCTCGATGTGGGCATCCGTATAGACGCGCACCTGCGACGACGTTCGGGCGGGCTTCGGAAAGCCGTACCGGCGCTCCCACATGCGAAGCGTGTCCGACGAAACACCCGTCAGTCGCGAGGCGACCCGGATTGAGTAGCCGGCCTGCGCGCTTTCGGGCAGCTCGTCGTCCAACATCAGCCTGATCAGCCTTAGTCTCAGACATAGCCTCGTCAAGCGCCGCGCAGGCGCAGGAGCTGAATCTTTATAGGGTCTTGGAGTCCCGCGTCGCCTTTAACGCCTGATCGAGCGCGCCGGGCGAGAAGCCGACCAGGATACGTCCCATGACGTCGATGACGGGGATTGAAGCACCGCGTAGCCCTGCGCGTTCGAGCTTTGTCTGCATCTCGCGAGCCACGCTCTGGCTGCTCTCGATGTCCTTCATGACCACTTTGACGCCGCGTTGTTGCAGATAACGCTCCGCGTCATGGCAGGGCTTGCACCAATCCGCCCCGTAAATGATGACGACGCTCGCTCCCGCGCTCGGCGTTCCCGCGTCAGGAGGCAGCGTTGTGGGCGGGGCGGCAGACGGGGCCAGGGCCTCCAGGCGCTGCTGCCTTCGGCTGGCGCCCAGCTCGTCCCACGCGGCGCGGGTCATGGTGCTCACACGGTAGCTACCGTCGGGCGTGGTTTCCTGCAGGTTGACCACGTAGACACGGTCGCCCGTCCCCGCCGTCTTATCTGCCAGCACGACGCGCACGGTCTTGCGAGCGTCACTCGGCACCTCCGAGGGCTTCTGCACGACATGGAAATCGCCCTGGGCGTCGATCCACGTGAGCAGCAGATCGGGCGTGTCCGCCTTCACAACGATGGGTGGCAGGTCCTTGGGTTTCGGTGCTGCGGACCCGTCGCCGGCCTCCGTGGGCGACTCCTTACGGCAGGCCGTCGCCGATACCGTCAGCAGGACCACGAGCAGAGCGCCGACCCAGCGCGGTGCCCTTCGGAAGCTCCCGATCATGGCGCGCTCGTATAGCACGTCCCTCCCGGAACGGTGTTCGCGCCACCGGCGCTAGCTCTTCGCATGCCGCCGAAACCCGTTCAAACGCGCGAATTCCTCATGCGCTTGCAGCACGGCGCGGCGCCTGGCGAGTGACCGGGAGAGCGGCCCGGCTGAGGGGTACCCAGGTTGGCGCACCACGAGCTTGGCCGCCAGCAGCTCCCGAACACTCGAGGGTAGGTCGACCTCGAGGTCCTCGAGAATCTCGGCCGCCACGAACAGACCGCTCTCCGCGGCGCCCTCCATCCGACCCTGAAAGTCGACGGAGCAGTGTTCACCGCAAAAGTGCAGATTGCCCTCGCGCTCACCCTCGCTGCCGCCGAAGTCGGTGCGTTGTCGGGGTCGATAACAGGAGTCGCTACCCTCGAAAAAGCGCGCGCTCGGCCAGTGCATGCGGACGGCGCTGCCGCGAACGTAGGCGCCCTGCGCGCCGGGAAACACCTGCTCGAGCTCGGGCAGCAGGGATTGCACGTAAGCGTCCGGGGTTTGCTCCTTGTTGTGCAGCCCAGCATCTCCGCCGAGGAGATTGGTCAGCGCGAAGCTCGCAGGGTCGGTCGGCGTGCTCCGTTGCCCAAGCGAGCTGTCCCAGACTTGCTGAAACGGAGCATCACTGGTGACCCTGCCAGTGTGACCTTGCTGCCGCCACGGACGACTACTGAAGCCGGCAACCACCTTCACGTTCGTTCCGTAGCCGAGCTCGGCGATGCCTTTGCGCTTGCGTCTCGACAGCTCTACGTCGAGCTCCACCTTACGTAAGACGCTGAAGGGTGTGGCGAACACCACGCGATCGACCTCCACCTGCAGCCCGGTGCCGTTTGGGCCCCGGAAGCTGAGCACGTAGACTCTGCCGACCTGCCGGACCGCGAGCAGCGCGCTCTCCAGGTTCACGCTGCCGCGCAGCTTTCCAGCCAGCAGCTTGGTGAAGGTGTCGTTGCCCTCGCGCGCGCGATAGCGCTGCTCCGGTTGGCGCAGGACGCGAAGATCCGACGTGCCGCTCGAGCCGAAGAGGTACATCAAGTTGAGCGCCGACTGCTGGTTCGTTTCCAGGCCAAGCTCGCCTCGGTAGGCACTGGTCAGCAATGCAAACAGCTCCGGATAACGCGCGCTCGGCACGTGCTCGGCAAGCCAGGCGGAGAGCGGCGTGGCGTCGAGGGCTTCGAACTCGGCATTGTCGGCCAGCTGAGCCCGCTCGAGCGCGTCGGCCATGGCCGGTGCCACGGCGCTGAGTTGCTCGAGCAGCGTGGCTTCGGAAACACTGCGCCCCTCGACCCACCACAGTTGCGCCGCGCTCGCGGGCAGCGCGTCGCCGAGCCCGTCGTCAAGCGCGATGTCGAGCTCTGCGGCCAGGGCATGCATCGTGATGTGGTGCTCATCGATGAATTCGCCGCCCAGCTCGCAGAGCGGGTTTCCGGGCAACAGGTCGCGTGCGGTGAGGACGCGGCCTCCAACGCGCTGGCTGGCCTCGTAGAGTGTCACCTCGACTCCCGCCTGCTCGAGGCGATAGGCGCAATGAAGGCCGGCGAGCCCCGCGCCTATGACGGCTATGCGGTGAGCCGGCGTGCCACCCACCTGACGAACGGTGCCTTCGGAAGCGCTACAGCCGACCAGTGCGGCTGCAGGAAGCGCTCCGCAGCCCAGCAGCTCGCGCCGGCTGAGCGTCGCACCAGCCTCGGCGCTTGGCTCGCGACCGCAGCGCGCCTGCAGCGCGGTCGCGACCAGGCGGCGTAAGCTTGTGAACAACGGCGTCTTGGCCATACGAGCTCACGAGTAGTGAAGGGCAAAAGCCGCCGCCTGGAGCGCCGGGCACGGGCACATCGCGGTGCTCAACTCGGCTGTGCGGGTGGCAACGAGTCGCGCTGCGCGGGTCCGCGCAGGAGCCGCTCGCCCAGCGTCCTGACCGACTCGACGAGCCCGAGCAGCACGTAGAACGAGAGCAACCAGACGAGCACGAACTGAGGGCGGAAGCGCTGCCATACGAAGGCGCTGGAGCCGATCACGAACAGCACGAACAGCACCGTGCTGGTGTTCAGCTGCACGTCTTTGAACGAGCGGAACTTCACGTTCGAGATCATCAGCACGCTCAGTACCACCGTCACGACGAACAAAAGAAGCGTGTATTCTTCGGCGCCGATGGCGCCGTCCACGGCATGATTGGCGACGATCAACGAGATCAGAATGCCGGCTGAGGGGGGCGTCGGCAGGCCCATGATGTGTTTACCCGGTTTGAGTGGGACGCCACTGCTCGAGGACGAGATCACGTTGAACCTTGCGAGTCGAATGGCGGCGCAGGCGACGAACAAGAACGCGGTGAGTAGCCCGGGGATCGGCTCGCGGTAGAGCACCCACTTGTAGACGATCAGCGCCGGCGCGACGCCGAATGAGATGATGTCTGCCAAGGAGTCGAGCTGCAGCCCGAACGCGCTTTGCGTCTTCGTGAGCCGCGCCACGCGCCCGTCCATCATGTCGAACAGCATGGCGAAGATGAGCAAGACGGCGGCGCGATACACGTCCTTCTCGGAGGGACTATCTTGGGCGACCAGCCGGATTGCGTTGAAGCCGCAAAACACCCCACCCATCGTGATCAGATTCGGAAGAACGAAGAGCGTCTTCCGAAGATCGAGTCGGGGTCGTGGACGGCGTGAACGTCGCAAGCGCACCGACCGCAGGGTAGCCGTGCCCCTCGAGCACGTCCAGCTTTGCCGCCTCAGGGCGGCCATTCGGCCGCGGCGTCGAGCTGGCCACCAGGGACGCCGCCAGGGCAGCGGCAAAGGAGGCCGAGGGTGTCGCTTTTTGGCCCAGGGTTTGCGGAGGCTCTACGCTGCTGTGGATGCGCCGCGCTCCGTTCGATCTCCTGCTCTGTTGTTGGCTGCTCGTGGGTTGCTCGAGCGATCGGGACGCCATGGAAAAGCGGCTCGGCTCGCTGCGCGAGGACATCACGCGCCTGCAGGCGGACAACGATCGCCTGGGGGAGCGCATCGGGCGGCTCGAGGTCACCTCGTCGCCGCCGCTGGTGCCGACCACCGGCGCGGCCCAGGCCGCTGCGGATCAGCCCGCCGCTTCGGCCAAGCTCGAGCGGCCGCCGCTCAAGGTGATCCGCCTGGTACCGCTCGATGCCTCCGCGGTGAGCGCCAGCGCGCCTACCGGTGACGTCACGGCGGATGAGAGCCCGGACGCGCCCGGCACGCGACCCGTGATCCGGCTGCGCGGAAAGGCGGACTCTCGCGACGAGGGGGGAGGCGGTCCTGCCGTTGCCCGGCGTAGCTCCGCATCGCAGGAGGAGCCATGAAGCTTGCGGCGTTCGCCCTGCTGCTCTGCTGGTCATCGGTCGCGCTAGGTCAAGCTCCTGGCCCGAGCCCAAACCCGAGCCCCAGTCCACCACCGAGCCCCAGCCCTGGGCCAGACCCGGGACCCGGCAACCCCTCGAATGCCACCGGCAACGAAGCGACACCGGCCGCCCCACCACCGACCGTCTATCAGCCGCTCGGGCTGCCTGCGCCGGGAACTGACTTGTATCCTGGATTGCCTTCGAGCTCGCGCCCCATCGTCGGGGACGAGCGCGATGGCTTCGATCTCGGACAATCCGAGCGAGGTCCGGCCATCGTTCACGGCGAGAAGGGAGCCACCGGCGTGCTCGCGCCCGATCGGGCCCCGACGGCGCCCGACCTGCACCTCGTCCGCCGCGGCGACACCCTGTGGGATCTGTCCGCTGCCTACTTTCACACGCCCTGGCAGTGGCCGAGCATCTGGAAGTACAACCCGCAGATCCAGAACCCTCACTGGATCTACCCGGGTGATCAGGTCCGACTCCGCAATCCCAACGAGCTCAGCACGGGCTCCTCGTTACGTTCGTTCAGCCTGGGCCGTGCTGGCGGACGCTTCCGCGGGGTGGGCGGTGCCGGTGCCGATAGCGTTTTCCTGCGAGATCAGGGCTTCATAGGCGACCCAAAGCGCGACGTTTGGGGCGAGCTGGTCGGGGCCGTCGAGGAGCAGATGCTGCTCTCGGAAGGCAACCGTGTCTACCTCGTGCTGCGTCCGTCGGTGAACGTGACGCCGGGACAGGAGCTCACCATTTTCCGCTCCGTGCGGCAGCCAGACAAGGTCCCGGGGGCGCGCAAGCCACCCGGCGAGGTCGTCGCCATCAATGGGACGGTGCGCATCGAGCGTTTCGACCCCAAGACGCGCATCGCGCAGGCAGAAGTCACCGAGTCGGTCGACGCCATCGAGCGCGGCGCGAAAGTGGGCCCGGTGCGTCGCCGCTTCGACATGGTGCCACCAAAGCCGAACAGGCGCGTGGTCGAGGCCCGTGTGCTCACCAGCCTGTACCCCCACGTGTATCTCGCACAGAATCAGGTGGTGTTTTTGGACCGCGGCAGCTCCGATGGGCTGGAGCCCGGCAACACATTGTTCGTTTTTCGTCGGGGTGATACCTGGCGCAAGAGCCTGGCTACCGCCTCGAGCATGGTTCGCGATCGGCTGAAGATGGACTCGCCAGCCACCGTCGACATCGAGACGACGCCGCTCAGGGGGGACCCGGAGAAATTTCCGGAAGAGACGGTAGCCGAGATTCGCGTCTTGCGCGTCGAGAAGCAGAGCTCGGTCGGATTGGTCACCCAGTCGCGCCGCGAGCTGGTGCCTGGCGATCGCGCGCGCGCTCGCCAGGGTCGTTGAGCGGCGCTTTCTGCTCGGCGGCGCCCTCCGCCCGCCTCGCGCACGAGAACCAGGTAAGCTAGAGCAGGAGCGACGCTTCGCGCCATGGCCTTTCCTCGCGTTCCCCTGTCTCGATCCGGCTCCGAGCTCGTGCTCGAAAGCGGCCGACCCTGGCGCTCTGGGCTGCCTACGCCGACGAGGGATGCGTGAGCCTCCCGCACGTGCTGGCGAACGTTGCCTTCTTCCTCGGCGTCATCGCCTATTCCGCCGCCTCCACCCTGTTCTTTCTCGATCTCGCGCGGCCGGGAAGCGCGCGGTCGAGCTGGGGTCCGCGCGCCCTGGCGCTAGGCGGCGCGTCGCACCTGGTGCACGTCGTCACCGCCAGCATCCTGTCGCGCATCTGCCCGGTGGAGTCGCTCCACTTCGCCTTGAGCTTCAGCGCGTTGATGGCGGTCGCGGCCTATCTGGTGATCCATCGCCGCCTACGCATCGACGCTGTGGGCGCGCTGATTGCGCCGCTGGCGCTCACGTTTCTGGTGGGGGCTCAGTTCGTCAACGAGGGTCGTGCGTCGGACGTCGCGCTGTCGCGGCCGCTGCTGGCGCTTCATGTTTCGGCCAACGTGCTCGGGGTTGGTTTGTTCTTGCTCGCCGGCGCCTCGGGCGCCTTCTACGTGGTCGAGGAACGACGCCTCAAACGCAAGAAGCTGGGGCTCGGCTCGCGCCTTCCATCCCTCGCCGCTCTGGACAAGACCGCGCATCGCTTGTTGCTCGCGGGCTTTCCGCTTTTGACTTTTGGCATCGTCACGGGATCGCTGTTCATCGATCGCTTGAGCTCGCAGAACACCGCCGAGCTGACGCGCTCGATGCTGGGCTACGCGAGCTGGCTGCTGCTTGCCATGGTGCTGTTGCTGCGGCGCCTGGTGGGGTGGACCGGCCGCCGTGCCGCTTATGGTACGCTGGCTGGCGTGGGCGGGGTGCTGCTGGTGGTGTTGCTCTACGTCTTCCGGGTGTCGCCAGGATGATCCCGCGGCAGGCTCGTCTTGCCCGCTGCTGGTGTCGAGGAGCGAGGCTCTCGTGATCGTGGTCGTCGGCCTTTCGCACAAGACGGCCCCTATCGAGGTCCGCGAACGTCTGGCGCTGACACGCGAGCAACTGCCCACTTTCCTGGCCGGGCTCGTGGGCATGCCGGACGTGGGGGAGGCGCTCGTCGTCTCCACGTGCAACCGCGTCGAGCTCGTCGCTGCGGCGAGGTCGGGTTCCTCCAGCAGCCTCGAGCAGGTCGCAGCTAGCTGCGTGCAAGCGTTCGATCGGGCAGCGCCGGGGATCGCGACTCATCTGTCTCGTCACGTGGGCGGAGCTGCAGTGCGTCATTTCTTCCGCGTGGCGTCCTCGCTCGACTCCCTGGTGCTGGGCGAGCCGCAGATACTGGGACAGGTAAAGGACTCGCTCGAGCTGGCGCGCTCTGCGGGCAGCCTCGGGTCGATCTTGAATCGTACGGTTCCGCGCGCGCTGCGGGCGGCCAAGCGCGTGCGGAGTGAGACGGCGATCGGCTCCGGACAGGTTTCGGTGCCGAGCGTGGCAGTGGACCTGACCCGTCAAATCTTCGGTGACCTGCGCGGGCGCACCGTGCTCCTCGTGGGCTCGGGCGAGATGGCCGAGACGGTGGCGCGGCTGCTGCGCGGTGCAGGGTCCAGGTTGATCGTCCTTGGACGTAGCAAGGAGCGCGTGGAAGAGCTGGCCCGTTCGGCAGACGGCGAGCCCCGCTTGTGGAACGATCTGCGAGCCACCTTGGTGGAGGCCGACGTGGTCATCACCAGCACCAGCGCCCCCACCTTCATCATCGATCACGAAATGGTGCAGGGGGCTCGCAAGTCACGCCGCGGTCGCGAGCAGTCGTTCATCGACCTGGCAGTTCCGCGCGACGTGGACCCGCGCGTAAACGAGCTCGACGGGGTGTTCCTCTACAACGTCGACGATTTTTCGCGCCTCGTCGCCGAGACGCTCTCGGCGCGCAGTCGTGAAGCCGAGCTCGCCGAGCGCATCGTCGAGGAGGAGACGCGCGGCTACGAGCGCTGGGTGGACGCCGAGCAGGCGACGCCCACCATCGTCAAGCTGCGCGTGCGCTTGCGCCAGGTTCTCACGACGGAGCTCGAGCGAAGCTTGCGCGGACGCCTCAAGCATCTGGGAAACGAGGATCGCGCAGCCCTGTTCAAGATGATCGAAGCTGCGGAAAACCGGCTGCTGCACGGGCCGACCATGCGTCTGCGGCGCGCGGCGGCGGCGCGCGGCGATGCGCCGGTGCTCGATGAGCTCGCTTCCGCGGTCGCGGCGCTCTTCGACCTCGACGGCGAGGCGGAGGCCGTCGTCGGCGATGATAGTGCGGATGTGGAGTTCTCTTCGAATCCCTCTGCTGCTACGGGAACGAGCGGCCGATGAATCAGCGTAGTGTCACCATTGCAACCCGGAAGAGTGCGTTGGCCCTCGCGCAGGCGCGCGCCTTCGTGCGCCAGCTCGAAGCGATTCACCCTGGCGTCGAGTTTCGCGAGCTCCTCGTGACCACCACGGGCGACCGCGTGCAAGATCGCCTGCTCAGCGAGATCGGCGGTAAAGGGCTGTTCGTCAAGGAGATCGAAGAGGCGCTGCTCGACGGGCGCGCGGACTTCGCGGTTCACTCGCTCAAGGACGTGCCACCCGACCTGCCGGCGGGCTTGACCCTTAGCTGTATTCCGGAGCGGGAAGATGCGCGCGACGTGCTCATTTCGCGCGCCGGGCAGCCGCTGGCGGCGCTTCCGCTGGGGAGCTCGATTGGCACGTCCTCATTGCGTCGGCGCGTTCAGCTGGCGCTCGCGCGCCCCGACCTGCGGTTTCTGATGCTCCGGGGCAACGTGGACACACGTATCCGCAAATGCCGTGAGGGCGAGGTGGATGCCATCGTGCTGGCGCGCGCCGGCCTCGTGCGGCTCGACCTTGCGGATCAGGCTACCGAGGTTCTGGCGCCTGAGCTGTCGTTGCCCGCGGTGGGGCAGGGGGCGCTGGCAATCGAGCAGCGCGCGGATGACGACCGGATCAGCGCCCTGCTGGCGCCGCTGGCGCACCACGAGACGAAAATTGCCGTGACCATCGAGCGCGCAGCACTGCGGGCCATCGAGGGGAGCTGTCAGACGCCGGTCGCGGTCTACGCATTGCGGCAAGCTGCAGGCCTCTGGCTACGTGGCTTGCTCACCGAGCCGGACGGGTCGAACCTACGCCGAGCGGAGCTGCGGGTACCCTGGCCGCAGTCCACCACGGCTGCGGAAGCGCTGGGTCTCGAGCTCGGCCGGCGCCTGCGCGTTGCCTCGTGAGCTGAAGCAGAGAGCTCCGCGGCCCGCTGTAAGCGCTGGTTTTCGGCCACGCAAAACGCCGCTCGTGCCGCGGGGGAGCGTGGTAAAGTGCGCGCCATGCAGTTTCCCCGGCTCGCGCGCATTGGTTTGGTGTTGTCGCTGGCGGTACCCGTGGCCCTCGTCGGCTGTGGCGGTGGCCAGCCCGACGTGAAGCACGCTTCGGTCAAAGCAGGCTCGATGCCAGATGGAGGAGAATGGCCGGGTGTCTACTACAGCCAGCTTTACGGCTACTTGCATCTCCTGGTGGACGGCAGCAATGCCAATGGTGCGTGGCGCACGACCGCGGGGGACTCCTTCGGCGAGCTGCACGGTCAGCTGGATGGCAACCTGCTCAAGTACACCTGGACTGAGCGTCGCATCGGTGCTGTAGGCGCTGACGCCAATCGCAAAGGAAACGGCTACTTCGTCTACAGCATCCCCAACGCAGGCGAGGCTCACGAAATCGTCGGCGAGTGGGGTCTGGGTGACAGCAACGCGGGCAACGAGTGGAAGGCGGTCAAGCAGAAGAACATGCAGCCGAATCCCGACTCCGTGAAGCCCGACGAGATCGAAGGGCGCGTCACCGGCGTCGATGCTTGGGATGACGGCGAAGCCCCCGCTGGCTCCGAAGAGAACAAGACTGAAGAGTCTCAGGGTTCTGACGGCCTCTAGTCGTTCGCTGGGCGCTTGACGATCGTGTGGTAGTGGCTCGACAGAAAGAAGGAGTTTCAAGTGCCCGCAGAAGCTGACCGAGGTCTCCAGTTCCGAGAGCTGCCCATCTTCGAGCGCGGTGCCCCGGGCCGCACGGCGGTGTCCCTCGGTCCGCTCGATGTGCCCGAGGTGAACGCCAAGCAGGTCTTCGGTGAGCTTTCGCGGCGTGTGCCCGCGGGGTTACCCGAGGTGAGCGAACCCGAGGCCGTGCGGCATTTCGTGCGGCTGAGTCAGTACAACTTCAGCATCGATACCCAGTTTTACCCGCTGGGGTCGTGCACCATGAAGCACAACCCCAAGGTGAACGAGTGGGCGGCTCGCCTCGACGGTTTCGCTCAGCTTCACCCGCAGCTGCCCGATCGAGCCATTCAGGGCGCGCTCGAGCTGATGGTGCGGCTCGAGGCCCTGCTCGCCGAGATCGTCGGGATGGACGGCGTGAGTCTGCAGCCCGCGGCCGGCGCTCAGGGTGAGCTCACGGGCCTGATGATGATTCAGGCCTATCACAGGTCCCGCGGGCAAGCGCCGCGCAAGGTGTTCATTCCCGACAGCGCGCACGGCACCAATCCGGCGAGCTGCGCGCTCAACGGCTTCGACGCCGTTGCCTTTCCGGCCGGCTCCGCCGGTGTCGTGGAGCCTGAAGCTTTGTTCCGCGCGCTGGAGGCCGCCGGCGGTGACGTTGCGGCCCTGATGATCACCAACCCCAACACACTGGGCCTTTACGAGCAGGCGATGCCCAAGCTGGCCGCGCTCGTGCACGAGCGGGGCGGGCTGGTTTACGGCGACGGTGCCAACCTGAATGCGGTGCTTGGTCGTGCGCGACCCGGGGATGCGGGTGTCGACGTCATGCAGTTCAATCTGCACAAGACGTTCACGACCCCGCACGGCGGCGGTGGCCCCGGCTCGGGTCCAGTGGCGTTCAAGCGCGAGCTCGAGCCGTTTCAGCCCGCCCCGGTGGTTCGACGCGACGGCGAGAAGTTTCGCGTGATCCACGACCGACCTCAAACCGTGGGTCGTGTGCGCTCGTTCTACGGCAACTTCGGCATGATGGTGCGCGCGTACACCTACATCCGCGAGCTCGGTCCCGAAGGGCTACGGCGCGTCAGTGACATGGCAGTGCTCAACGCCAACTACATCGCCGCGAGGCTTCGCGAGCATCTGCCGCTGGCTTTCGACACGCCGATGCTGCACGAGGCCGTGTTTACCGACCGGCATCTCGAGGCCAAGACAGGCGTCAAGACCCTTGATCTCGCCAAGCGCCTCATCGACTACGGCTACCATCCCCCGACGGTGTACTTCCCGCTGGTGGTGCGCGGTGCTTTGATGGTGGAGCCGACGGAGACGGAGTCCAAGCAAACGCTGGATTCGTTCGTTCATGCCGTGGTGAGCATTCTTCGCGAGGCGGAGGAGACTCCCGAGCTCGTGCAAAAAGCGCCGCATCTGACGCGCCTCGGACGCCTCGACGAGGCACGCGCCGCGCGCCGCCCGCGGCTTCGTTGGAGCGCGTCGCCCGACGCCGTTCTACCGCCGGTTGGCATGCCGGACGCCGCGGTGGCGCAGCCCGGCGTGTAAGTCCGCGCCGTCCGCGCGGATGCGACGCGGGAGCGTGCGCCCTCGAGCTCAGGGCTCGAGCGCGAAAAAGTCGCGAATGGCGCCGAGAATTCGGCTGCGTTCGCTCTGCACGCGGCGGTTCTTCGTTTCGGCGTCCAGATTGTCGCGTGCGGTCTCGAGCTCCACCCGGCGCTGGGCCAGCAAGGTCGAGATCTCCTGCGCGAGCTCCGGGCGTCGCGCCAGCACCTCGCGAAATTGATCCTTGTCCACTCGCAGGCATTCGAGGCTCGTGAGCGCGATGACGGTGGCCTCGCGAGGCGCGCCGGTCATCAGCGCCATCTCCCCGAAAAAGCTCGGCGCCGACAGCACCGCAACGCGTCGCTCCGAGCCGCGATCGGTGGCGACGCGCACCTCGACGTCACCGCGTACCAGCACATAGAGCCAGTGCGCCTCCGCACCCTGGCGCGTGACCACCTCGCCTTGCACGAAGGGCGCAGGGCGGGTGGATCTCGCAAGCAGCGCCAGCTCGTCGTCCGAAAGCTTGGAGAAGAGCTCCACGCCGCGCAGATTCTCCACCAGCTCGGCTTGCTGCTTCAATGCTTTGCTCTCCGCTTTCGTATCGTCGCTGGACGCGAAGATCCTGCTAGCTGGCAGAGCCAAGGGAATCTGTGCGCGTTTGAGCGCAGCGAAGATGCGCTCGCGAACCGCCGAGCTCGTGGGATCGTCGCAGGAGAGATCCTCGAGGAAATAACGAAGCGCGTAGTGGCAGTAGCTGTCGCGCTGCGGATACGCGAGGTCGTAGCAGACACAACTCGGTGCTGGGTCACGCGCGACGTTGGCAATCGGTGCGCCCGCGAGGGCGCGCTCCACCACGGCGATGACCTCCGCCGGCGCGTAGCGGTGGTCCACGTTGAAGTGCACCCACATGCGGTGCGGCGCTGGCTGTGCGTTGCGCTTTCCCAGGATCTTGATGGTTTGATTGAGGAGCTGACCATTCGGCACGATCAGCGTGTCCCAGTCGCGCGTCTCGATCACGGTGTGGCGCCAGCGAACGCGTTTGACCTGGCCTTGAGCCTTGCTTTCGAGCTCGATCCAGTCGCCTTCGCGAATGGAGTCGTCGATCTGCAGCGCGAGCCCGCCGATGACGTTGCCCAGCGTGGACTGCAGCGAAAGGCCGATGACGGCCGTGACCACCGCACTCGTCGCGACGATGCTCGTCAGATCGAAGCCCCAGTGGTGCATCGACCACACCATGGCGACTAGATAGGCCGCGCCCACCGCCAGGTCGTGCAGGATATCCGGGACGTTGAGCCGCACGACGCGCAGCAGGAGGTCGAATAACGCGATGGCCGCCAGCTCGATGATCAACAGCAGCTCGCAGAGCTCCACGGCGATGCGCAGCCCCGTTCGCAACCCCGGCGCAAACCCGAGCCGCTCGATCAGCAGGTGAGCCAGCGTCAGCCCCAGGTACAAGGCATAGAGCAGCACGCTGCGCCGCAGCCGTCGGCGCGGCGCAGCTGGAACGAAGCGCACGAGACCGGCGAGTACGAGGACGATGATCGTGAGCGGGATCACCATGCGCAGGCTGCCCAGGAACTCCATGTGTCAGCGTTTTACACCGAGCAGCGTCTCGAACGCTGCTCGGCGCGCCTGCGCCGCGGCGCGAACGCGCCCTGACCCGCGAGCCGAGCCTGTCGCGCCAACGCTCAAAGTCGGCTAAAGCGCGTCAAAAGTTGGCTCTTGAGCAGCGTTGACAGGACAGCCCTCCGCTGCCACATTCCGCCGCGGAGAGATGACCGAGCGGCCGAAGGTACCTGATTCGAAATCAGGCGTACCCGCAAGGGTACCGTGGGTTCGAATCCCACTCTCTCCGCCACGCGCGGAGCAACCTGGCTCGCCCGTTGAGCGAGCGGAAAGCGTTGGGTCCGCGTAGAAGACGAGCGCGATGTCGAACATCGCGGGCACGGGAGAGGTGACCGAGTGGCCGAAGGTGCATGATTGGAAATCATGTGTACCCGCAAGGGTACCGAGGGTTCGAATCCCTCCCTCTCCGCAGATAGACGACACATTGGCGGCTCGCGCCGCGCTGGCGCGCGGGCGCTTGGGGCAGCGAGGGGCGGGTAGGCATCCGGAGTAGCGCCCGAGGGTTGCCTTGCGGTGCTCGGAGCCTTCGGCTCCTGCGCTCCTCGGGACCTGGTGGGCTCGCGCGGGAGTCGGAGCGCGTCGTTGGTGCCCATCGTGTGGCCTTGCGAAGCCGGTGCGAATCCGTCCCTACACAGATTGCGGCTCTCGGCGCGGTGCGCGCGGGCGTTCGGGATAGCGCGGGGCGCTTGGGCATCCGATGTGGGCTCACAACCCCGCGCTACAGCGCCGCGCGGATGAGCGCCAGCGCGGCGGGCAGATTGCGGAGTACCAGCTCTGCACTCACGCGCAAAGATC
>DASQDA010000987.1:0-6203 GCA_035634435.1 Polyangiaceae bacterium | reverse complement strand
GAGAATGGCCTGCGCGCGGGCGTGGTCAAGGCGGTGCGCAACTACATCGACACCCACAATCTTGCGCCGCGCGGCGTGACACTGGCGGCCGAGGACATCCGCGAGGGCCTCGTTGCCATCATCAGCGTGTTCGTGCCGGAGCCGCAGTTCCAGGGTCAGACCAAGGACCGCCTCAACAACCCCGAGGTTCAGTCCTGGGTCGACTCCGCCGTGCGCCCTGCCCTCGAACAGTGGCTGAATTCGAACCGCACCACGGCGGAGCAAATCGTGGCGCGTATCATCCTTGCCGCTCGCGCGCGCGAAGCCTCGCGCGCAGCCTCCGCACAGGTGACGCGCAAGAGCGCGACGAGCGGGCGGCTCACCTTACCCGGCAAGCTCATCGACTGCCTCGGAAGTGACCGCGGCGGAAGTGCTCTCTTCATCGTGGAGGGCGACTCCGCCGGAGGCTCCGCCAAACAGGGGCGCGATCGCTCGCATCAGGCGATCTTGCCGCTGCGGGGCAAGGTGCTGAACACCGAAGGCTTGAGCCTGGCCAAGGTGCTCGAGAACAAGGAAATCTCCGATCTGGTGACCGCGCTCGGCTGCGGCGTCGGCAGCCAGTTCGATATCACGCGCTTGCGCTACCAGCGGGTGGTGCTGCTCGCGGATGCGGATTCGGACGGGCATCACATCACCACGCTGCTGCTCACGTTCCTCTACCGGCACTTGCCCGAGCTCATCCGCCAGGGACGCGTCTTCATTGCGCTGCCCCCCCTGTATCGGATCGACATCGGCAAGGACACGTACTGGGCCGCCGACGAGCCCGACAAAGCGCGCATCTTGAAGGACAAAGCCAAGGGCAACGCCAAGCCGGAGATCACCCGCTTCAAGGGCCTCGGCGAGATGATGCCGAAGGTGCTGTGGGAAACGACCCTGAACCCCAAGACGCGGCGCCTGCTGAAAGTGCAAATCCAGGATGCGCTGGAGACCGACCGCATCGTCAACGAGCTGATGGGCAAGGACGCCTCCGCTCGTTTTCGTTTCATCATGGACCGCGCGGATCAGGCAGAAGAGCTCGACGTCTGATGCCTTCACCTGAGCCGCGGGTTGTCCGCCCGCCCGCTGCGGCGCCGGCCGGACGCCCGGCACCGGTGGGTGCTCACACGCTACAAATCCGCCTCCCAGCTTGGCAAATTGTCGGCTCTGGGTTAACGCGGGTCGGCCGCGTGCCCCCATTGTTCCCCTACGCCGTCTCGGTCCGCCATCACTGCTTGCGATGGGCTGTAAACCTCGTGCTGTTCCTGCACGTCACCACGCTCGCCGTTGCACAGCCCGCCCCTGCTGACCCGGACGCTGCTGCCGAAGCGGGCGACCCAGCTCCTGCCGCCGCCCCGGCGCCCACCGGCGATCCTAGCGCGCCCGGCGAGCCGCCGAGCGATGCGCCGACCGGGGTCGACCCGCGACAAGACCCGCCCCCGCCCCGCCTCGAAATCCCCCCGAGCGAAGCCGAGCAGGCCGCTGGTTTGCCCATCCTGGCGGTGACGATTGCCGGCAACCGGCGGGTAACTCAGGATGACGTGCTGGCGTACCTGCGGCTGCGAGCGGGTCAGAGGTTCTCGCCGGAGACGCTCACCCAGGACGTTCGCGAGCTCTACGCTTCGGGCTTCTTCGACGACATCGAGGTCGACCTGGAACGCACCGACGCCGGCGTCTCGCTGCGCTTTCTCGTGCGCGAACGGCCGAGCATCGCCAAGGTCGAGTTCGTCAATAACGAGGAGATCGACGACGAAGACCTCTCGGGCGGCATCGAGGTCAAGAGCAGCACCGTTCTGAGCCAACCGGCAGTGCGACGGAGCGTGCAGAAGATCCGCGATCTGTACGCGGAAAAAGGCTACTTCCTGGCCGAGGTGACCAGTGAGGTCATCCCCCAGAAAAACAACGAGGTGGTGGTTCGCTTCAACGTGCGCGAGAACCACCAGGTCAGCGTCCGTCGCATCACCTTCATTGGTAACGACCACATCCCGAGCGAAGAGCTGCGCTCCCTGATGTTCACCGGCAATGGGGGCTTTTTCGCGTTTGGGTCGGGCGGCCCGTTCCGGCAGGACGCATTCGAGCGCGACATCGCCGTCATCAGCGCGCTTTACTACGACCGCGGCTTCCTCTCGGTCACCATCAGTACGCCGCGCGTCATGCTGACGCCGGACAAGAGCGGTATCGAGGTCTCCGTCTCGATTGAAGAAGGCCCGCGCTTTCGCATCCGTCAGTTGCGCGTTTACGAGCGCGGCGCAGAAGGGCGTGAGGTCGAGCCCGTGGGAGGGCGCCGCAACCTGCGCATGATGGTGCGCGCCAACACGGGGGACTACTTCAACCGCGCAGCGCTGCTCGAGGACTTGCAGGCAATCCGCACGCTTTATCGGGACCATGGCTACGCCAACGTGGACGCCACCCCGCAGACCAACGTCGACCCCGAGACCCACGAAGTGGACGTGGTGGTCCCGGTCGAACGCGGGCCGCTCGTTCGCTTCGAACGCATCGAGGTGCGCGGCAACTCGAAGACCCGCGACAAGGTGGTGCGTCGCGAGCTCGAGGTGGCTGAGGGCGAGCTCTTCAGCGAGACGAATCTGGAGCGTTCGCGCCGTCGCGTCACGGCGCTGGGTTACTTCGAGCGCGTCGATCTTTCCACCGAGGAGGGCTCCGCTCCCGACAAGATGAACGTCTATGTCGAGGTCAGCGAGAAGCCCACTGGCACGTTTCAGGTCGGCGCTGGCTTCTCCAGCCTCGAAAACTTCATCGCCACCGCGCAGGTGCAGCAGGCCAACCTCTTCGGCAATGGGCAGAGCCTCTCGCTCCAGGCGCAGATCAGCAGCATCCGCTTCCTGATCAACGCCCGCTTCTTCGAGCCCTACTTCCTGGACAGCAAGTTCAGCAGCAGCCTCGACCTTTATACGCAGCAAAGAATCTACACGGACTTCACCCAGAACAGCACGGGTGGAGCTCTGATGCTGGGTTACCCGCTGGTGGAGCCAGAGCTCACTGCCTCCATTACCTACACCGCGGAGGAGGACCGCGTGTCGACGGAGACAGGCTCCACGTTCCTGGGCACGGGAGCGCAGACCAGCGTCTTCAACCGACTCCCGTTGGCCAACCTGTTCAATGACGGGTTTACCTCCAGCCTCCGCCCGGGCCTCGTTTACGATACGCGCGACAACCGACTCTTCCCCACCAGCGGTGTGTATCTCTACGGCTCGACGGAGTTCGCCACGAGCGTGCTCGGCTCGCAGAACCAGTTTTTGCGCCATCGCCTCGCCGGGCGCTTCTACTATCCGCTGGGCGCGGGCTTCGTCCTCAAGCTGAATACCGAGGCCGGCCACGTCACCAGCCCCTACCAGGAAGGCGTGCCGATTTTTGCCCGCTTCTTCCTGGGCGGCATCATGGATGTCCGTGGCTTCCGCTACCGCACGATTGGTCCCCGCGTGAACTTGACGAGCGCGACGGACCCCAACAGCGCGCCCATCCCCAACGGGGCGAACATCGGCGGAAACGTCTCCTACTTCCAGAACCTGGAGCTGGAGATCCCACTAGTGGAATCCGTCGGCGTCCGCGGCGTCATCTTCACGGATGCGGGTAACGCCTGGAATTTGGAAGATAATTACTGCGCCACGAGCGGGGTGGCCATTCGCCACGCAGTGACGAGGCCCTGCTTCGACGGCCTCGAGAGCCTGGCTCGGCTCCGAACCTCCTGGGGCGTGGGCATCCGCTGGTTTTCACCGCTAGGCCCGCTACGCTTCGAGTGGGGTTTCCCCTTCCGCCCGCTGCCCTACGAAGAGACGAACGTTTTCGAATTCACGATCGGGAACTTCTTTTGAGTCAATGGCCAAAGCCGACGAGCAAGATAGCGGGGTCGGCGGACCGGGCACAGACCCGAACCCAGGCACGATTAGCAGCCCGGCAGAGCCGGTAGTCAGCCTGACGCGGCCGCGGCGCCCAGCCGCCGTCGCCGGCATGGAGGGCTCGACCTCCGATACCATGCTGTCGCTGCCGCCCCCGGCAGGACGCGACGAGCTCCTCATCGACGAACGCCTGAGCAATCTGGAGCGGCGCACCGAGGAATTGCTGGTTCGCCTGGAGAGGCTAGAACAGGCGCCCGGTGCAGTGGCTGTCAGCAGCCGCGCCAGCTGGCTCTGGCTGGTGTTCTTGGTAGGCCTCGCTGTCGCCTGGCAAGCCCTGCAATACGTCCGCTGATTCAGGAGATCTGTCCAATATGAAACCACAAGTGGGAATCATTGGCTGGCGCGGCATGGTCGGCTCGGTGCTCGTCGAGCGCATGCTGGCCGAGCGAGATTTCGACGTCATCGAGCCGAGCTTTTTCTCGACCTCGCAGGCAGGCGCCAGCGCCCCGAACATCGGTCGCGCGCTGCGCCCGGTCGCCGATGCCAACGATCTCTCGGCATTGAAGGCACAGGACATCCTGCTGAGCTGCCAGGGAGGCGCGTACACCAAGGACCTTCATCCTCGCCTGCGCGCCGCCGGCTGGAAGGGCTATTGGATCGACGCCGCCAGCACGTTGCGAATGCAAGATGATGCCGTGATCATCCTCGATCCGGTCAATCGAAGCGTGATCGACGCTGCCCTCACCCGTGGAATCAAGGACTACATCGGCGGCAATTGCACGGTCAGCTTGATGCTGATGGCAATCCAGGGGCTGTTCGCGCGCGGTTGGGTTGAATGGGTCAGCTCGATGACCTATCAGGCCGCGTCGGGCGCGGGTGCCAAGAACATGCGGGAGCTGATCGCGCAGATGGGCTACCTCTCGCAGGCGGCGGGCGGGGCGCTTTCTGAGCCGGAGGGTTCCATCCTCGAGCTCGACCGTGTCGTGACCGGTGCGCTGCGTGACCCCTCGTTTCCGAGCCGTGAGTTCGGCGTCCCGCTGGCCGCCAGCCTGATCCCCTGGATCGACGCCGCAGTGGACGGCGGACAGACCCGGGAGGAATGGAAGGGCTACGCCGAGACCAACAAGATCCTCGGCCAGGGCGAAGGCTTCGGCACGCAGGCGGTGCCGGTCGACGGCTTCTGCGTGCGCGTGGGCGCCATGCGCTGCCACAGCCAGGGCTTGACCATCAAGCTCAAGCACGACGTGCCGCTGGAGGCCATCACCGAGGCGATCCGGGCGGCCAACGATTGGGTGAGCGTGGTCCCGAACACGAAAGAGGCGACGCTGCAGGGCCTGTCCCCCGCAGCCGTTTCCGGCACGTTGCGCATCGCCGTGGGCCGCGTCCACAAGCTCAACCTCGGGCCCGAGTACGTCGGTTGTTTCACGGTGGGCGATCAGCTGTTGTGGGGCGCGGCCGAGCCCCTGCGACGCATGCTGCGCATCCTGGTGGACCGAAAGGCCTGAGCAGCTCCAAACCGCAACGAACGCCCGGTTTACGCCCTGCTGACGATGGGCTAGTACATCCGTCTCAAGCCCTCCGCACACAAGGGTTCTCGACGCACACCGCAGCCAAGAAGCGCTGCGGATCGACGTGCTAGCTCGAGGCGGACTCGAACCGCCTCTCTCACATTCTGGATGGCGCCAGCTGAGGCAGGCGTGATCCGTGGATTCTGAAACGATGGAAGACCAGCCCACGCCTCCGCCTCCTCACCTCCCGAACGAGCAGCCCGTCAGTATCCAGGACGAGATGCGCACGTCGTATCTCGACTACGCGATGAGCGTGATCATCGGCCGGGCTATCCCCGATGCTCGGGACGGTCTGAAGCCGGTGCATCGGCGCATCCTGTTCGCCATGCGCGGTCTGAACCTGCAGCCAGGCGGCGCCTACAGCAAGTGCGCCAAGGTCGTCGGCGAGGTGCTGGGGAACTTCCATCCGCACGGCGACGCCAGTGTGTACGACGCGCTCGTTCGCATGGCCCAGAACTTCTCCATGCGTCACATGCTGGTCGATGGCCAGGGCAACTTCGGCTCCGTCGATGGCGACCCGCCCGCAGCCTACCGCTACACCGAGTGCCGCCTGGCGCGCATCTCGCTCGAGCTTCTCGCCGACATCGAGAAGGACACGGTCGACCACACGCCCAATTTCGACGAGTCACGCGACGAGCCCGTGGTGCTCCCGGCTCGCTTCCCCAACCTGCTCGTCAACGGCTCCGGTGGCATCGCGGTCGGCATGGCGACCAACATCCCCCCGCACAACTTGCGCGAGGTGATCGACGCCACGATCCATCTGATC
>DASQDA010000986.1:0-12246 GCA_035634435.1 Polyangiaceae bacterium | reverse complement strand
GCGGCGGGTGGCGGCGTAGCCGGGCGAGAGGAGGCCGTCGATCGGCACCGGGACGAAGTCGGGGTCGCCGATGAAGCGGTCGCGGTCGGCAAAGGCCAGCTTCAGGGCCTCCGCGACGACGTGGAGATAATCGGCGGTGTTGTGGCCGAGCGACTGGAGGTCGTAGCCGGCGAGGATTTGCAGGGTTTGCGGCACCATCGGTCCCTGGCACCAGGGGCCGCAGGCGAAGACCTCGAACTCGCGGTAGTGGACGCTGACCGGGGGTTCGTGGCCGACCCGGAAGCGGGCGAGGTCCTCGCCGTTGAGCAGGCCGCCCTGCTCGACCGCGAAGCGGGCGATGCGTTCGGCGTTGTCCCCCTCGTAGAAGCGGCGGCGCGCGGCTTCCAGCCCGGCCTCGCGGTGGGCCGCGCCCTGCTCGGCCTCGATCAGCAGGCGGATGGTGCCGGCGAGTTCGGGCTGCCGCCAGACTTCGCGCTCGCGCGGGGCGCGGCCGTTCGGCAGGAAGGTGGGGAGGGAGGAGGGCCAGGCGGCGAGGGCGTCGGCCTCGCGCGCGAAGGTGGCCGCGAGGCGCGGGTAGACCGGGAAGCCGTCTTCGGCGAGCGCGAGCGCGGGCGCGGGTTCCTCGATGTCCAGCCACAGCGCGGCAATCCGCACCGTCAGCTGCGCCTTGTCGCCAACGGGGAGCTTGTCTTTGCGCGCGCCGAGCAGCTCGATGAGCGGGCGCTTCTTGCCGTGGCGTTCGTAGAGACGCTCGAGCGATGCCTCGACGCGGCCGTCGCCAGGAGCCTGGCTATTGAGCGCCTCGAGGTAGCGCATCGCACGCTCCGGTTGACCGGCGAAGTCGCGCGCCGCCATCGCTGCCTCGCGCAGGAGCTCCCCGCGATCCAACAGCGGAAGGCCAGTGGCCAGGCGCGCATCGTACAAGGCGAAGAGCTCGTCCCAGCGTGCCGCAGCGTTGAACGAAAGCTTCAGGCGTTCGAAAGCCCAGTCCGACCCTGGGCTCAACGTCAAAATGCGCTCGAGCAGCTGGACTACCCGCTCGGGCTCGTCGAACCACTCTTCGTGAAACTCGACCATCCGACGGCCAAGCTCGTCGGCGACGCCGGCCTGGAGCGCCCCCTCGAAGACCCTGGCTTGTGCTTCGGCGACGGGCCTGGGGGTGCCCAGGCGTCGTGCGACGCGCTCGGCGAGGTCCCACAGCTGGAGCGCGCCAGGAGCGGCCTCGGCGCCGCGCAGCGCGACGCGCAGGACCTCCTCGGGTTGGTCCGACTTGGTTTCCAGCAATTGGCCCAACCAACGACCGCGCGCCGGAGCCAGCTCGGGGACGTTGGCGCTGACCGCGAGCAACGCCTCCAGCACTTCCGCGCGTCGCACCGGCTCGGCGAAGCGCTCGGCGGAGCTCTCGAGCAGCTGAGCGGCCTCATCGCGCGTGGGCGCCAAGGTCAACGCACGATGCACGATACTGAGCGCGTCGCGGTCACTGGGATTGTCTTCCAGGATGGGACGCACCAACGACAGCGCGTCCCGCGGTCGGTCCAGACCGGCGACGAGCAGGCTCGCCAGGCTGAGGTCCACCGCGGGTCGCGCGTCCGCCGCGACGCGCTCGCGCAGCGCTTGCAAGGACTCGTAGGCGCCTTGGAGATCGCCATTGGCGGCGCGCAGTCGCGCAAGCTCGGCCCACGCATGCAATTGGTCTGGATGAGTTGTCACTACGTGCTCATAGACGGATACGGCGGCGGCGGTGTCTCCGAGCTCGATCTCTTCGGCCGCGGCCCAGGCCAGCAAGATGGGGAGACTATCGCCAGCCCGCTCGACCCGGAACCGATAGAGCCAGCGTAGGTCGGCTGCGCGGGCATCCGTGCGCGGGCTCCGCTGCAGAAAATCGACAAACGCCTGGATCTCCGGGTCGGGGTCCAGGTGGAGCTGCTGGAGGAGGTCGCGGAACGCGAGCGCGGCCTCTTCGGTGGCCGTCGGATCGTGCGACAGCACCCGCACCCGTTGCAGCTGCAGCACCCGCGCGGTGCTCGGATCGAGGCTCTGTCCGAGCGCCCGTTCGAGCAGTCGCGCAAGCTCCCGTGCGTTGCCCGAACGCAGGGCGCGCGGCTCCATGGCGGTCAGGAGCGCTACCAGGTCAGCCTCTTCGGCGCTTTCGAGCACGACCGCGAACGCCTCGGGGATACGGGTCCAGTCCCCTGCTGCCGCGTCCAGCTCCAGGATGCGTTCTGCAGCTTCACGGTGGCGCGGCTCGGCATCGAGGACCCGGTCGTAGAGGCGTCGCGCGCGCTCCACTTCTTGTAGGGCGCCCTCGGCCAGGCGTGCCCCCTCGAGCCAGTGCTGCGCTGCCGAGGTGGAGTCGCCGAGCTGCCAGCTTTCGGCGTTGCCCAGTCGCTCGAGCAACGACAGCCGCTGCTTGGGCTCGTGAGTGGCGGCCAGGCGACGTTCGAGCACCTCATGGAGCGTTGCGCCGTCGCCCTGTTCTTGCGCCAGACGCTCGATAGCGGTCAGTACGTCGGTGGAAAGCTCGGCGACCGCCAGTAGCTCGCGGTAGCGGACCAGAGCGAGCACGGACTCGCCCGAGCGCTCGGCTGTCTCGGCCAAGCGCAGCAGCGCCACGCTGCGCTGCTCCCCGGCGAGCTGCGGCAGCACGCGGTCGAGCTCTGCGAGGATCCCCGCGGCATCATCGGCTTCGGCGAGCGCATCCAGCAGCGCCTCGTGGACGGCGAGATCGAGCGGCGTTTCCTCGCAAGCGCGGCGCAGTGTGACGACTGCGGCGGCGGGCTGCTGAAGCTCCATGCGCTGAATGCGGGCGCTCGCATAAAAGAGGTCACGCCGATGCTGCGGGTCTGCCTCGCCCTCGAGCGCAGACGCGTACAGCGCGAGGCGCTCATGCGGCGTACCGAGCTGTACCAGAAGCTCATCGATGGCCAGGATGACGGCGCGGCTGGCGGGATCGAAGCTCAGCGCACGCTTGTAGAGCTCGACGGCGCGCGAAGAGTCCCCAGCGGTCGCCGCCGCTTGCGCTGCAACACAAGTGAGCTCGAACAACTCGGGACCATCGATGGCGCTCTCGCCCAGAGCCGCCAGCAGCGCGTCTCGCAATGACGGGCCGTCGGCGTTGCCTGCAAGCCGCTGCACCTCCGAAAGCCAGGGCTTGACGAGTGGACGGGCTTCCTGCACCGCGAAGCGCAGCCCGAGCGTCGCGATCGCGAGCGCACGCTTGCGATCTGCCAAGCTGCCCTCGGCAAGCTCGATCGCAATGTGCGCTGCGGCCAGGCGCTCCTCCAGCGTTTCGGCGGCTTCGACGAGCGTTTCGAGCACCCGCAGCAGCCCCGAGCCGGGCTCCACGGCGTAGATCGGCTCGAGCAGACGAGCCGCCGAGAGTCGAACCTCGGGCACGTTCAGCAACGCTTCGAGCTCCGTTCGGGCCTCGGTTGGGTCGCCGCCCAGCTCGAGCACCTTGCGCAGTGTCGCCAGTGCAGCCAGCGGATCCGAAAGCTGCTGCCGTTGCAAGCGGGAAAGCCGCAACAGCAGCTGCTTTTTCTGGTCGCCCTGCGCGAGCTCCGCGTCGGCCGCGACGATGCCTGCGAGCTCCTTGTAACGGCCGGTCTGCTCGAGAAGCGGCATGAGCCGCGTAAAGACCTCGTGCGACGCGCCAAAGGTCTCCGCAAACTGAGCGTAGGCCCGGATCGCCGCTTCGGCATCGCCGCTCGCGCGCGTCCGCAGCTCGAGAGCTTGCACCGACAGCTCACGTGCAACGGCCGGATCTTTGGCGCGCTCCGCGCGGAAGGACAACACGTCCGCAAGGCCGCTGTCTTCGCCGGTCTCGCGATAGATCGCTTCCAGGCGCGTCAAGGCCTCGTCCGTCCAGGGTGAGCCGATGAGCGCACGGAAGGCCAGGATCGCGCGCGCCGGGTTTGGAGCTTCGGTTTCCGAGAGCCGCGCCAGACGCCGCGCGGCCGCCTGTCGAGCTTCCTTTTCGGGCTCGAAACGCACGCTGCATTCGAGCGCAAACGAGAGCTTTTCCACCTGCCCGCTGGCCGCGTACCCCTCCGAGAGGCGGCGCGCGGCGGCGAGTGACGCCTGGTCATCGGCCGCGCTCTCCAGGACCTTTTCGAAGGCGGCCTGGGCGCGCGCCATGTCGCCCGACTTGGCGTAAACCGCGCCCACGTCGACCCCCACCCGTGCGCGTACCGCCGGGTCGCGCTGCGTCTGCAAAGCGCGGGACAAGAGCCGCGCAGCCTGCTCGGTCTGATTGAGGCTGAGGCTGAGTGAAACGAAGCGCGTGCGGAGTGCGTCGTCGGACGGATCGCCCGCCACCAGCGGGGCCAAGAGCTCGAGCGCGCCGGCAGGATCGGCCAGCTCGTCCTGGCGTAGAATGCCGAGTCGCCGCTGCACCTCCATGCGTCGCGGGCCACGAATGTGCTTGAGCTCGAACGTGAGCATGTCCACGGCGCGTTCGATCTCCCGAGTGGCCTCCAGCGCATCGGAAAGAGCTGCCGCGGCTCGCAAGCGGAGCTGGTTGTCCTCGAGCAGACCCTCGGCCGCCTGCCGCGCCATGGCGTGGCTCGGATCCAGGCGAAGTAGACCTTCCACGTGCAACAACGCGCGCTCGGGGCTCTTGAGCACACTGAAACAGAGATCCACCAGCTGCTCGCGATGCAGCTTTGCGGCGGCAGGCCCTGGGGCAGGCTCGCGATCGAGCGAGCTCTCCAGCAGCTCCACGACTTCGGCGTGCCGTCCGCCAGCCAGCAGCCGACGCATGACGTCGTCGTGGACGGGCTCGTCCTCGGGCGCGAGCTCCAGAATGCGCTTGCCAATGCGGATGGCTAGCTCGTCGGCGCCCTCGACCTCACTTGCATGCGTGTGGGCCCGCCGTAAACGATCGAGGCGTAAATCCGGCGCGATCTCCCGCTCGCTTTGCTCGGCGTAGAGCTCGGCCAGGCGCTGCGTAGCCCCTGCCCGGGTGAGGAGAGCCTCGAAGCGCGCGAAGGCCGCTGCATCGCCGGGAACGGCAGTCAGTGCCCACTCGGCGTAGCGCACGGCGCCGGCGGTGTCGTCGAGGATCTCGGAGAAGAACTGAGCGGCCTGTAGAAAGATGAACGCCTGCTGCTCGAGAGGCAGCAGCTTGATGCGTCGGTCGAGCGTCACTTGCTCGTAGGCAAACGCAAGCTCGGCCGTCTTGTCGAAGCGAGTCGCAGCCGTGTGCAGGCGTGACCAGGCGTCGACGGCTTGCTCACCCTTGGCGGCAGCGCTGACCAGCAGCTCGAGCACTTCGCTGGGTTCGTCGAGCCGCTCATCGAGTCGTTCGGTGAGCTCCCAAAGCTTGGTTTGAAGAGCGCTGACGGGTCGTCGGCGAGCTGCCTCCGACTTGGGTGGAAGGGACGACATTCCGGGGATTACTCGAGGGTACACGCGTCAACTCGCGTGTTGAAAGATTTCGCCGAGCGAGCCTCAACTCGCCGCTACCGGCGTGTAGCCAATGTACGCAGAATATCCCACGTGACCTGGGGAAGACAGCGCTTCAGAAGATAGAGCCCCCAGGCGTCGCTGCCGACCGGAAGCAGTGCAGGGTTGGTCCGCAACGCCTGCAGCGCCGCCCTCGCGACGGCCTCCGGCTTTACTCCCCGGCGGGCGAACAACTCCCGTAGCTTGCGCCGCTGCTGAGCTGGGTCGGCGCCCTTTGCTAGCCGAACACGCTCGGCAATGCCGCTGTCCACGAAAGCGGGACACAGCGCTGTCACCCCGATGTGGTGAGGCGAAAGCTCAGCCCGCAGCGCCTCCGAGAGCCCGATGATGGCGTACTTGGTCGTGCCGTAGGCTGCCAGCTGCTGGAGATTGAAGAAGCCGGACGCCGAAGCGATATTCAGGACGTGGCCACCGCAGCTGCGTTCCAGCATGGACGGGACGAAAGCCCGAATGCAGTGGACAGTGCCGAGCAGGTTCGTATCGAGTAACCACTTCCAGTCCGAGAGCTCCGTCTCCAGAAAGCTCCCGGCGAGCGCAACGCCAGCGTTGTTGATGAGCACATCAGCCGCGCGGCAGCGCGCGTGTACGCCGCGGGCGAAAGCTTCCACGTCTTGTGGATCACGAACGTCGGCAGTGGTGGCCTCCACGCGCGGGGACCCGGCGTCACGAGCCGCCAACAGCGTGGCGGCCAAGCCCTCAGTGTCCAGGTCACAGAGCTCGAGCAGCGCGCCCTGACGCGCGAACGCAACCGACAATGCGCGGCCGATGCCGCCGGCCGCGCCGGTGACCACGACTACCTTCGGATTGCCTGTCGGCGGACGCTTCACGGCTGGTCCCGCCGAAGCTCGGCTAGATACTCGAGCGCACGCAAGCTCGGCAAGAAGGTGTAAGCGCCGCCGCGCAGCCGCACGGAGCTCGGCACCAACGCCGGGTGCGGCTCATCCGGCAGATGGATCCCGGTGTTCACTGCCCAGGACGTGCTCGCGATCAGCTCGAACTGCTGCGCGATATTGGCGTTCAAGGCCATGAACAGCAGCCCGCGAGCGCCGAGAGAGCCGTGCGCCCCAGGCGCCGCGAGAAGCCGTGCCCGGCGCAGCAAGCGGTGAGCCGCTGGGTCGAAGGGGCCGGCGCCGCACGCCGTCTGGCAAGCACGCGCCGGCCTGCCCGTCACCGATGGCACCACCTCATGCCGTTGCACGAGCTTGCGGATCACGAGGTACGTCCCATTCAAACCCCATCGCAGCGGGCTGCCAGGGCCGCCGCTCGGCGGGGGCAACTCGCGAGTCCAGGTGCGCCGCCAGGGCGCCGTCGGCACGGGCGTGATCTCGCCCCAGTGGTCGCGGTGACCGAGCAGCACCTCGCCGCGCGCGATACGTGGCCCTCCGCGCTGGCGATCGCCACGAAGACGCGGAGCTGGAACCCCCAACCGAAAGCCGAAATGCTCACGGCTGTCGGCCGGCAGGAAAGTCGCCAGCTCTTCGACCGCAATGCCGAACCGCAAAAGCGCTGCCCGTAACGTGCCGAGCTTCCCTTCCAGCGCCTCGGTATTGTACGCGTACAGCAGCAACACGCCGTCCAACGTCGCTGCATCGCACCCGCCGAGCTCCCAGGTCGCCGGAGCCTCATCGCCCATATCCCCCAGGAGAGCGCTGCGCTCGGGGTGGGCCATACCCTGACGAAACTCCCGGGAAAGCTGACCCAGAGTGGAAGCCGGAAGCCCGAGCCGACGCAGGCCGTGACACGTCAACGCAAGGTTTAGCTGATAGGGCTCGCGGCGCTCGAAGCGGGCGCCGGAGCTGACCTGCGGCAAACAATGGCGTAGCCAGCGGTTCGGACGACCGCCCTCGAAGCTCAGCAGCAGAGCGCAGGACGCGGGGTGACTCGCGTGCTCAGAGAAGATCAGACTCTGGACGTCCTCGCGATCGAGCATTTTCCCTATACCAGCCCGCAGAGCTCGCTCGCGCCCCGTGTGTCCAGCGGCCCGGCGAGGAGCTCCCGCACGCGCTGATTCCTTCGCACCGCGACGGCGGTGAGCGTGGGATAGGCGCTGTACCAAAGCTGCACCGGCAATTGGCTCGCCCAGAGCCATTGCTGAACCTCTGCACGTTTGCGCGCGCCACCGGGCCGATACAGTCCCACGGCGGGGAAGCCGTGCGTGTGACCCCAGATGAGATTGGTGAGCGCCACCGCCCGCTCTGCAAGGGCGGCTAGCAGCGCAGGAAGCCCGCCATCGTAGCTGCCCAGGAAAAGCAGGCGCGCATCTGGCAACAGCAACCAGCGGGCGCTGCGCAGCATTGGCAGCGCCCGCGCACCAAGCTCCTGTCCAGCGAACACGTGGTCTGCAAGTTGTAGAAAGAGCTGCAGCCAGCTCGCTCGAAGCCGGCCCGGGCGCAACGCGACCACGTGCGTCAGCGTGCCCGCTGGCGGCGAGTCCAGCTCGTCCGAGGCGACCTGACCCTCGCATGCAGAAGCCAGGTGGCGCTCCCGGTAGCGGTCACGGACCTCGAGCCACGGGAGGGTGAGAGCTGCCGCGGCAAAGCGGCCGAGGCGCTGCACCAGGTACGCGCCCAGTGAAACCTCCCGGCTTGGCTTGCGCACTGTCGACCCTGCAAGCCAGACGCCGGGCTCCGAACGCACCTGATGCTGCAGGGCTGCGACCCACAGCAGCCTGGCAGGCAGCTCACGCGGGAGCGGCGCTGCCTGCTCGTGACGCTGGACGAGGGCCGCCACGCGAGCGTCGTTTTGGATGGAGGCGAGGCTGAGGTCGCTCGAACGATAAAGGGCAGCGGCACGCCGTAGGTGCTGCTCGATGAATGCGTGAAATCCGGAACGCTCGCAGGCGAGCTGACTTCCGGCGCAGTACCTCAGGATCCGCGGCAGAGGGGCGTCCCGGCCCGACCACAACCCGTCGAGATGCGGCAAAAGCTCCCCGTCGAAGCTCGTCTCCAGCAACAGTTGGGGCCTTGGCTCCAGCGCCGAAGCGGGAACGATGGTTAGGCGCGCGAAGTGCACCTCGGTGAGGCTCGAGAACAACTGCTGCAGGGCGGTGCGCTGCTCGCGGAGCTCCTGGTGGAGCGCCGACGCGTCGACATCCCGCAACGGCAGCAGGGCGGTCAAGGCCTGCTGACAGCGTTGGAGCGGGTGGCTTGCGGTGCGGTCGCTTGGCACGGCGGGCGGCGAGCTCAAGCTGTCAGGAGGGGCGCCGGGTGATCGAGCGGGCGCGGCGAACGTTCTTGCGGGCGCTAGAAACCGCGGCCGCCGGTAGTCGAGCAGCACGGCCACCGCGTTCGCTTTCGTAGTCGGGTGGAACCAGGCACGCAGGGCTGCGCCCGATGAGGTCGCTGCGCCCGACCTCCCGCAAGGCCTCGCGAGCCAAGGGCCATTGCGTCTCGTCCCACCAGAGAATGAGCGCCTTCATCTTGCGCTTGTCGCGGAGCTCGCGCACGACGGGCACGGGCTCGCCGTTGAGCGGATCGATGCCCGTGTAATACATCGTGGTGGCCACGGCCATTGGCGTGGGGATGAAGTCCTGGACCTGCCGGGGCCTGAGGTTCTTCTCCTTCAGATAGAGCGCCAGCTCGATCGTATCCTTCAGCGTGGAGCCCGGGTGACCCGTGATGAAGTACGGGATCAAATACTGCTCTTTGCCAGCGGCTTCGCTGGCGTTGCAGAAGGCGGCCGCAAAGCGCTCGTACACGGCAATGTTCGGCTTCTTCATGCGCTTGAGCACTTCAGGGTCGTTGTGCTCCGGGGCTACGGAAAGCTGCCCCCCGGTGTGATGCTGGGCCAGGTCCCGGATGAACTCGGGGCTCCGCTCCGCGAGATCGTAGCGCACTCCGGACGCGATGAACGCGCGCTGCACTCCCGGCTCCTTGCGCACCGAGCGCAGCAGCTCGATGAGCGGCGTGTGGTCCGTGTTCAAGTTCTCGCACACCCCAGGGTGCACGCAGGAGAGGCGCCGACAGGCCTTCTCGATGCGCGGATCCTTGCAACGCATCTGGTACATGTTGGCGGTGGGCCCCCCGACGTCCGACAGCACTCCGCCGAAGCCCTCCATGCGCGAAAGAGCGCGGATCTCCCGTAGAACGCTGCCCGAAGAACGGCTCTGGATGATGCGCCCCTCGTGCTCGGTGATGCTGCAAAAAGTGCAACCGCCGAAACAGCCGCGCATCGTGACGATGGAGTGTTTGACGGTATCGTACGCCGGAATACGCGCACTGCCATAGGCCGGGTGCGGCAGCCGCGTGAACGGCAGATCGTAGAGGCCGTCCATGTCGGACTCCTCCAGCGGCAACGCGGGAGGATTGAAGTAAACGGCTTGCTGACCGTGGGGCTGCAGCAACGGACGACCGTTGTGTGGATTGGTCTCGAGCTGGAAAAGCCGCGACATGGTCGCAAATGCAGCCTTGTCTTGCAGCACCTCTTCGTAGGCCGGCAACACCACCGTACGTCCGTCCGTGACGAAGCGACTTGCCTGGGCGACCAGCGGCTCCCACTCGCTGCGGTTGTTCTTCACGTGCGCTGTGCCGCGCACGTCGGTGAGGGCGCGCACGGGCTCGCCTGCCGCCAGTCGATCCGCGATCTCCCAGGCGGCTCGTTCCCCCATGCCGAAGACCAACAGGTCGGCCTTGGCATCGAGCAGAATCGAACGGCGCACCGAGTCGGACCAGTAGTCATAGTGCGCGATGCGACGCAGCGATGCTTCGATGCCACCGAGCACTATAGGGAGACCCGGGAAGGCTTGGCGGCAGAGGTTCGAATAGACGACGGTGGCGCGGTTGGGGCGCTGGTTCGGCTCGCCGTTGGGCGAATACTGGTCCTCGGAGCGCACCTTCTTCTGTGCGGTGAGCTTGTTCAGCATCGAATCGAGGTTGCCCGCGCTGATACCCACGAAGAGCCGCGGCCGGCCCATGCGTGAAAGATCCTCGGCGCTTTGCCAGTCCGGCTGAGCAATGACGCCGACGCGGTAGCCACGGCCTTCCAGGAAGCGCGCTATCAGCACCGGGCCGAACGCGGGGTGATCCACGTAGGCGTCGCCCGTGACGATGAGGATATCGAGCTCGTCCCAGCCCCGAGCTTTCATCTCTTCGCGGTTGGTAGGCAGGAAAGCCGAGCTCGGCAACGCCGATCGACCGCTTCGAGGAACACGTAGGGGCACCAGCGCCATGGCGGGCAAGCCTTAGCACTTCAGCGCCATTTCCGCTGCTATTGCGGCTCAGACTCCAGCCTTTGCACGAACAAACGTGCGTCACTGTGCGCCGCCGCGCCAATGCCTGCCGCTCCGGCGTAGCGAGGCCCGATGCGCTATTCTCAGGACGATGCGACCGGTTTCACGACCCCGGGTCATTCTGCGTCACGTCGAGGGTTACGACGTCACGGCCATTCGGCGCGTCGTCCGCGACGCCATGGCGGAGCTCGGCCTGCGGCCGCGCGGGCGCACGCTGGTGAAACCCAACCTGGTCTCGGCTGGCCCGCTCTTTCGCCACGCTCACACCCGCCCCGAGCTCGTGGAAGGCGTCCTGCTTGCACTGGAAGATCGGAACCAGGGAAAGATGACCGAGCTTGCGGTCGGTGAGCGCTCCGGCATCACGATACCAACACGCTACTGCTACGAGGCCTCCGGCGTGGGCGCGGTGGTCGACCGGCTGGGCCTGCGCCGCTACAACTTCGAAGACACTCCCCAGGTAGAAATCCCGCTGACCCATGCCGGGCGTTTGCGCGACCGCATCTTCGTGCCCGAGCCCGTGGCACGTGCGGACTTCTTCGTGAACTGCCCGAAGTTCAAGGCGCATCCCTGGACCACCGTGACGTTCTCGATGAAGAACTACATTGGGATTCAGGATGATCGGCATCGGCTGATCGATCACGATCATGCGCTCAACCGCAAGGTTGCGGATCTGCAGCACGTGCTGCAGCCCGAGCTGGTAGTCGTCGACGCCATTATCGCGGGCGAAGGCCGCATGCTCACCCCCTCGCCTCGCACGCTCAATCTCGTCATCATAGGCAACAATCAGCCTGCGGTGGACGCGGTCTGTTGCCGTATCATCGACGTCGATCCCGCGGCCGTCGAGCACATCCAGCTCGCGCACCTGGACGGTTTTGGTCCGATCGACCTCAGCCAGATAGAGCTGTCTGGGGACGTGACGCTGGAGCAGGCGCGCGAGCGGGCGCATGGCTTCAGCGTCGGGTTGGTGCGAGTCGAGAAGTACTTCGAGGGCAGCCGGATCTCGGCGTATGCCGGCGCGCCGCCCGTCGAAACGCCGCATGCGAACGCCTATTGCTGGGGCGGCTGCCCTGGCGCGCTCGAGGAAGCCATCGAGGTCATCCGCTTGTTCGATCAGCAGGCAGACGAGCGAATGCCACGCCTGCACTTCGTGTTTGGCGCTTACCGCGGCGAGCTCGACATCAGCTATGGCGAGAAGGTGGTCTTTGTCGGGGATTGCGTGGAGTTCGAAGGCCGCATCGGCGGTGAGCTGGTGCAGATCCGCAGCAAGTACCGCGATCGTTCCAGCCTGAACCCGGTCGCAGCCCAACACGACGACATTTACGCCAAGATGTTGCGCGTCACGCGCGAGCTCGCCCGCGCCAGAGACGCGCCCTTCGTGCGGCTGGAGGGTTGCCCGGTGAGCGTGGCCGAGCTCATCTTGGTTCTGGCGAGTCTGGGTAAGACGAAGAACCCGTACTTCGACCCAGCCGAGATACTCAAATTCAATCGCTCGTACCTGGCCACGCAGGTCGAGCGAGCCCTCAGCTGGGTGCGCGGAGAAGCGCCGTTGCAAG
>DASQDA010000985.1:0-2838 GCA_035634435.1 Polyangiaceae bacterium | reverse complement strand
CGTGCGGTTCTTGCCTCCCTCCTCCAGGAACACGAGCGGGCAGTAGTTGAGAACGAAGAAGCGCTCGAAGAACGCCGGCGCCGTTTGAAAGCGTGCCTTCGCCCAACCCCAGAGTCGCGTGCCACTCACCTCGCTGCGGGTGCAGGCGAACCCGAGCACCGGTCGCGCGCGGGCCTCGCGCTCGGGTCGGGCGACCTTGGCTTCGATGCCCAAGAAGTCGCGAACCATCGTCACATCGCCGAACGGAACGCCAGTCTGAGCCATGCCGAATGGACCGGGATTCATGCCCAGTAACAGCACTCGCCCGACCTGGCTCCCGTAACGGGTGAGATACAGCTCGTGCGGAGCTCGCGCGTACGCAAGCGGGTTGTAAACGTAGGCCGTGGGCGCGGCAAACCGCAGCTGGTCGACGTTGCGTGACAGCTCGCGGCTGATGCGAATGAGGGGGGAGCCGGCCATGCTGGGCGAGCGTTGTAGCGCATCGCCCGTCGCTCGAGCGGCAACCATGCGCGCCGACTTTCGAGCGCGCCGCCGCTCGCCTATGGAAGGACCTGAATGCGGATATTCCGGTAGAACGTCTCGGCGTGCTCGGCCTGGAAAGCGATGGGTCCGCTGATGATAGGATTGCCGTCGCGGTCCATCACGCTCAAGACGCGATTCACGACCTGCCCGTTGACGTTGAACACAGCAGTGCCGCCATTAACTTCCAACAGCAGTGAATTCCACTCGGGTACCTCGCGATTCGCGCTCCGGATGTGCTGAACGAAACCGGTCGAGCCGTTCACGAGCTTTTCCGTTCCACCGTCTGCCAGATCGACGAAGGTCGTGCCCCCGTTGCGGGCGAGGGAGGTACAGCGTGCGTACAGAGCGAAGATGTCACCGGTGCTGCCGTCCTTGATCTGAAACTCGATTGACGGGGGCCAAACCTGCGTCGGCGCTCGGTGTAGATGAAAGAGGATACCCGCGTCACGAGGGTAACGCGCTGTGTCCGCATACGGAGCGAACGTCTTCGTCCCCCACTTGTACTCGAGCCAAAGCTTGTACTTGCTGTACGAGGCTGCCGTCACGAGCGTGTGCCGCGCCTGCGTCGACGCTTGAGCGAAGTCACCATAGACCCGGATTGCGCCTGCCTCCACCTTGAATATCTGCTGTGCTTGGGCCGGCGTGAGCGCGGTGCCGGGGGCGGTCGCCGATGTCTCGCGGTAAGCGGTAAAACCGGTGAGATCGACGCCGTTGAAGAGGTCTACGATGGGCGGACCGCCCCCTGAGGCGCCGCCTCCCCCATTACCTGCCGTGGTCGTGCCACCGCCGCCCGCGCTGGCGCCGCCGGCGCCGCCGCCTGCGCTCGCAGCGCCGCCCACGGCAGGGGAGCCGCCCTTGCCGCCGGCACCTGAAGAAGCCGGCGCGCCACCATTGGGCGCGGCGCCACCGTCCGCCGTACCGCCTGCCGAGGGTGCGCCGCCAGTGCCCGCGCCGCCACCGCCGGCCACGGGTGCGTTGCTGCCACCTTGTCCGCTGGGCATGCTGCCGCCTACGCCAGCGCCTGCGCCTGCGCTCGATGCGGGGCTCCCCCCCATCGTGCTGCTGGGAACCCCCGCCGAAAGACCACCCGCCGAGCCACCCACCGCCGGCGAGCCGCCAATGCCGGTTGCCGGGTCGCCACTATCCGAGCAGCTGAGCACGCTCACGGGGGCAGCACTCAGGATCAGGTGTAGGAGGAATTTTGCCGGAGCTTCGCGACTCCTCAGGCGGCGTGTTGGCATCTGTCGGATCCTATCAGTTGGAGAGCACTAGTACATGGTCCGGGACAGCGTTCCCGGCTGATGTACGCTGAAGCAAGTACTAGTCCCAGTGGCGCGAGCGATGAAAACGAAGCGGTGGATCGCATCCGACGCCGTTAATCTTGGCTTGAACATAAGTGCGAGCAGACAACGTCAGGTCTTAGTGCGATGGCGCGTGCCAACGGGGTCACGTCATAGTGCAACGAAGGAAGCCAGCGGGGGGCGTGCGGTCCCTGCCTGCACGCCGGAGCGTTGATCGGGGGTGAGGACGTGCGCCGTGCGTCCAAGTGAACGGGGGCTGCTCCGCTCGCAGGCGGGCGCGCAAAAGCGCGACAATGTCGGGCTTTTGCCGCCGTACTGCGAGCCGGGAAGCTCGCTTTGCGTGACATGGTATACGGGCGGCGCCCCGCGAGACGAGCCCATGCACGACGAGTCGCAGCCCGACATAGAAGCTTACCAAACGGCAGCCACCGCTGCGCTTTCCGCCGTCGCGGACGAAAAGTCGCTCGAGGATTGGTATCGGGCGTACCTGGCTCCGTCGGGCACGCTGAATCAGTGGCGCAAGCGCATCGGAACGTTGCCCGCGGAAGAGCGAAAAGCATTCGGCGCGCGCGTCAACACAGCGGCTCAGGAGCTGAAGGCGTCCTTCGAGGCCCGCCGGAAGACGGTGAAAGATCTGGAGCTGGCACGCAGCATCGAAGCTCACAGTCTGGACGTCTCGTTACCGGCGCGTGGGCTCTGGACGGGGGGTTATCACCCCGTCACGAGCACCCTCCGTGAAGTGCAGAGGGTGTTTCACGACATGGGGTTCTCGACCTTCGAGTCACCCCACGCCGAGCTCGATGAGTTCAATTTCGAGCTTCTGAACATGCCGCCGGACCACCCCGCGCGCGACATGCAGGACACGTTCTATCTGTCCGAGAGCACGGTCCTGCGCACCCACACCTCGGCAGGACAGGTGCGTGCCATGCGGCTCTACGCGCCTCACGCGGTCCGCGTGATCTTGCCCGGTCTCTGCTACCGCCACGAGAACATCACCCCACGCTCCGAGATCCAG
>DASQDA010000984.1:0-1609 GCA_035634435.1 Polyangiaceae bacterium | reverse complement strand
GGCCAGCAGCTGTTCAAGCGTAGGGTGAAGGCTCGGAGAAGGGACCTCTGACGGGCTCTCGACCGACTCAGGATCCCCCCGCGGCTCAGGAGGCAACTCGACCCACGACAGCCGTTCCTTGTTCCTCGGGCACACCCCGCGGTCGATGAGCCTCTGAACGCCCGTCTGCAGCGCGGCCGCCAAGCGTGCGCCGACGCGCTCCGCGCCGAGGAGACGCGCTGTTTCGCGACCCAGCTCGTCCTCGGGCGCGGACAAGGCGACGCACAGGACGCTGGCAAGCGCGTTGGCAAATTCGTGAGCCGGGATGTGCTCGGGGTCGCGCGCGCGACCGTCAGGCCCACCGCGTCGAAAGTCGCGATAGGTCTCCGGCTCGGTGGGAGAGCGCCATAGAAACCCATCCTGCACGTGGAGGCGTCGCTCACCCGCGAGCCCCGCAAGCAGGCCATCAAGGCGCTCTTGCGCGCGCCTGCCAAGCTTGCTCCAGCACCAGCAGCCGATCAATCGTCGAAACGCGACATCCCGATGAATAGGCGCTTCAGCGTCCACGAGCAGAGCGAGCCCCTCGCGGGCCTGAGCAACCGCCGCAAAGCCGTAGAAGTCCTCCGGAACGCGAGAGTAGGTGGGAAGCGCAGCCAGGCTGTACTCCTTCGCGCTCGGATAGCAGCGCACCCCCGACGTAGCCGGCTGCAATTCCAGAGGGTGCACCGCGACCGCGGTTGGGGTGAGAGGCGCACAAGGCTCGACCAATGCACTTGCATGCTGGCTCGCTAGCGGCTGCGACGGCCCTGTTGTCGCGTCTGTCTCTGACGAAGCACTCTCTACCGCTACTGCTGAAGGACTGGCAACTCGCCTGACAGTGGCAGAGGCGGTTGCCGCAAGCAGGCGCTCAACCTCGACGCTCTTTCTGGAGAGCCAGTCCGGCGACCACACGCGATGGGTCTTCCAAAGCAGCTCGCGCAGAACAACGCCGCGGAGCCTATCTCGATCGCGGGCAACCACCACGTCGCGATAGGCAGGCCCGTCTGCCTCCACCGCCAGCGCGTAGACGCCTTCCTCGTGAGGATGCACGACAGCAATGTCGAGCTGCAGCTGCCCAACGCCGACGTTGGTGTGCACGGTGTACCCGGCCTTGCTCAGTTCCTCACAGATCTCACGTTCTACGGCGCTGCCGAATGCTCGACAATTGCCAGCTTGCTCCTTCTGCGCCTGTCGCTGACTGGATGCGAACTCCAGGAAGCGCCGCAGGTGCTCCGCCCCCACAGACCGCGTCTTGCGCAGGTCGATGTCAGCATGCGTCATACTGGAGAAGACACGCAGCTGCTTTCGGGCACGAGTGATCGCCACGTTGAGCCGGCGCTCCCCGCCGCTCAGGCTGAGCGGCCCGAAGTGGTGCCGCACGCGACCGGCCGAGTCCGGACCATAACAGATGCTGAAGAGAATCTCGTCGCGCTCATCCCCCTGCACGTTCTCCAAGTTCTTGACGAACATCTTTTCTGCCCCCTCGAAGTGGCGCTCAATCTCCGGGTTCAGAGTCCGTTCCCGCTCGAGCAGGTCTTCGATGAGCTTGGCCTGCGTGAGGCTGAATGTAACCACTCCGAAGCTGCGTTCG
>DASQDA010000983.1:0-3589 GCA_035634435.1 Polyangiaceae bacterium | reverse complement strand
CTGCCGTCGCTCACGTGGGCGCGCACGCGCAGGTGGTGAGAGAAAAATGGCGACTGCGGCAGCTCATCGCCATCTGCCAGCGGTTTGCCGCCGAAGGCTTCACCTCGCCGCCGGACGTTCAGAAGTTCATCGATGGCGCCGAGCAGGCGGTGTTCGATATCGCACGCACGCCGGAGGGCACCACCGTGGAGCCCGTTCGGGACGCCGTGGTGCGCGCGTTCAAGATCTTGGAAGAGGCGGAGCGTCGCGGTGGCGGTGTCACCGGCATCCCGACCGGCTTTACGCGGCTCGACAAGCAGTGCTCGGGCATGCATGCGGGCGACCTCTACATCGTCGCGGCGCGCCCTGGCATGGGCAAGACGTCCTTCGTGCTCAACATCGCCTTGAACGTCGCTGCGGCACAATCGACCGCCGCCGCGAGCGAGGAGTATTTCGAAACCCCCGCGGAAGAGCCCGGGCACGCCGTCCTGTTCTGTTCCCTCGAAATGCCAAAGGAACAGCTGGCTGCTCGCCTTTTGTCATCCGAAGCGCGCGTCGACATGTCGAACATTCGGGGCGGCAGCATGTCGCGCGAAGACTGGAGCAAGCTCACCGAAGCCGCCTCGCGGCTGGCACGCCTGCCTCTCTGGCTCGACGATACGCCCGCGCTCACGCTGCTGGATCTGCGCGCGAAGATTCGTCGACTTCAAGCCGAAGTAGGGCGGGGGGAAAGTAGCGTGCGCGCCAAAGGCCTCGGTCTGGTCGTCGTTGACTACCTGCAGCTCATGCAGGGGCGGCGCGACGCGGGCAGCCGCGAACAAGAGATCAGTGAGCTTTCGCGCGGGCTGAAGCAACTGGCAAAAGAAATGCGGGTGCCCGTGCTGGCGCTGAGCCAGTTGAATCGCGCCGTGGAAACGCGCACCAGCAAGGACAAGCGCCCTCAGCTGAGCGACTTGCGTGAAAGCGGCGCCATCGAACAGGACGCCGACACCATCATCTTCATTTATCGCGACGACTACTACTTCAAGGACAGCGAAGTGAAAGGCGTCGCCGAGATCATCGTTGCCAAGCAACGCAACGGCCCCACCGGTACCGTGATGACTCGTTTCACCTCCGCCTACACCCGCTTCGACAACCTGCAAGCCGAAGAGTTCGACGTCGATCAATTCGACGACTTCGCAACCGGCTAAACCGCAGAAGCAGGAGGTCAGACCTCGCGCTTCTCTCCCTCGGTGACTTCCATCCCGAGCGAGGCTTGTCGCAGCGGATCAGCTGCCGCCGCTGCGGTTGGCGATCGGGTGCGGCGCGCCAGGTCGCGTGAGCGTAGTGTGCTGGTCGCGAATCGCGGTTGCTGGTTGGCGTCGTGCAGCTGGTCGGCTTGTCGGCGTCGTGGTTGGGGTTGGGCGTGGTGGTTGGGGTTGGGCGTGGTGGTGGGGTTGGGCGTGGTGGTTGGGGTCAGCTTGTCCGGCCTCGGGTTGCTGGTTGCGCGTGGCGGTTGGGGGTAGGCGCCGTGGAGCCGGTCGGACGTCGTGGTTGCTGGTTGCTACTCGCGTGCTTGTAGAGTCGTGGTGCCGGTCTTCAGTCGCGTTGCTCCAGGGCGTCGCGTTGCTGGGAGGCGTCGTCGTTCATGCTGGCTGCTGGCTGTTTGGCTGGCTACTGGATCGCTCGTTTGCTTGTGGCTCTTCGGGTTGCTTGTCGGCCGCCGAGGTGCCGGTCGTGCGTCCGTTGGTGTTTGCTGGTTGCTGGTTGCTGGTTGCTGGTTGCTGGTAGCGCTTGCTTGTGGCGTCGTGTTGCTTGTCGGGCGTTGCTGCTGGTCGCGGTTTTTGCGGATCACAGGTTCCGGGCGCTGTTCGCGATGGCGATTGCGTCGGGCCGCGGTTGTTCCCCCGTCTGTTGGGTGTTCGCGGTTCTCGGGTGCTCGCCTGGCGCAAACAATAGGCCACGATGGTGAGAATTGCGCAGCGCAGGCGGTGGGTGAGGCGCGGCTCGCCACGTGGTTGCGGCGGGCGTGTATCTCGAGCTCACCCGGCTACCCTTCGGGGCTCCTTTCATTGCGCTCCGCTCGCGTGCGACACGTCGCACCGCTCGCTGCTCGCGCACCGCGGGCCGCTGGGAGTGCGCGGCCAATCAAGCGGAGCTTTCGCTAGCGAAAGTGTTCGGCAGGGAGGATGCGTCTGAGCGCACGTGGTTCGACGCGGCACCGATGGGTGAGCTGACCGAGTGTCACGTGGTTGGACGCGTCGAAAGAGAAGCTGCTCGCGGAGTCGCTTCTTTCCTGTTGACAGGTTTTTCGCGCCTGCGCGGCCGGGTCGGGGGACAGCCTCGAGAGAGTGGGTTGCGCATTACTGGAGACGCCCCTGCAACGCCGCGCGGCGCGAAACGCGTCGAAAGACGATCCGACCCCGCATCGCGCGAACACGGGCAACTCAGAGGCGCGAAATCGCCGTGATAGACAGGATGAAATGTCTGCCAATGGATTCTGGGAGCTCGACCATTTGACGGATTCCGAGCTCGTGATGAAGCTCGAGGTCTTCGTAGGCACCGAGCGTGGTGTGCTTGCGCGCATGCTCGCTCATCTTGGTGAGGTGCAGGAGCGACGACTCGACCTGAGGGCGGGTTGCTCGTCGCTCTTCGACTACTGTCTGAGACGACTGGGCTTGAGCGAGGGCGAAGCCTTTCGCCGCGTCACGGCGGCTCGGCTGGCGCGGCGATTCCCCGCAATCTTTCGCGGCATCGAGGCTGGCTCGTTGCATCTCACCGGCGTGTGCCTGTTGCGAGACTATCTCAGTGACGAGAACCAGCAGGGACTTGGCTGAGGTCTCGTGCAAGACACGCAAGCAGATCGAAGTCATACTTGCACATCGCTTTCCGCGCCCCGACGTGGCTGCCACGGTTCGCAAGCTGCCGACGCCCGCGCTCTCGCAGCCGGCGCCGCCGGTGGTCGTGAGCGCCACAGAGGGGGGCAGTGCTCCGATTGGCAACAACACTCGGTTACCCTTTCACAGCGCGGAGGTGTCGTGCCGCGA
Source organism: Polyangiaceae bacterium (assembly GCA_035634435.1). GTDB lineage: Bacteria > Myxococcota_A > Polyangia > Polyangiales > Polyangiaceae > PMG-095. Next base: position 584 of record DASQDA010000983.1, on the reverse strand, counting down.
GAGCCTTGTGACGCGTCCGCAATCGCCGCACGCGCGAGCCGTCCACGTGGATCGGAAGGCGGACCAGCCTTGGGTACCGGCGCTGCTACCCGGGTGCGAAGGCAAGCCGCTTGCCGGAGAGAAAGGTTCGGCAGAAAAAGATTGGGGCGACCAGGTGCCTCCAGGCAAGCCGATAGCTGAGCGGCTTGGGGCTTGCCGGCTGCGAGTCAGGCAGGTCATTGAACCCCTCGCCATGGCGCGCTACCGCGTGCAGCTGACGGCCAGCGAAAACCTGAAGGTGCAACTCGAACGAGCCCGCGACCTGATGAGTCATGCGAACCCGAGCGGCGACCTGGCAGTGGTCGTCGAACGTGCGCTGGAGCTGCTGGTTGCTGAGCTCGAGAGGAAACGTTTCGCCAGGAGCCGCCGTCGACGGGGCGCGGAAGTACTTCCCCATCTCGCCAGCGAGCCCCCCCAAAGGGCGCCGCCGCCCCTCGTGCTGCTGAAGACAGCTCAGTGCGTGACGACAGCTCAGTGCGTGAAGGCAGCTCTGTGCGTGAAGACAGCTCAGTGCGTTAAGACAGCTCAGTGCGTGAAGGCAGCTC
>DASQDA010000982.1:0-5141 GCA_035634435.1 Polyangiaceae bacterium | reverse complement strand
CTGCAAGTTTCCACCGTCGACTGCCGTGCTCGGAGTGCTGACGGACCTCTGGGACGCCGCGAAGGACTCCGGGCTGGCCGCGACCGAAACCGTGGCCGGCGTGCCCTTGCCTGAGGTCGCACCTGCTCCACTTTTGGATGCCAAGAGCTGGAAGAGCTTCAGCACGAAGCCCTTGAAGGTGGCCGGACCGATATCGACTGGCGAGGGTCGGGCGCTCCTGTTGCTAAAGGCGACCGAGGGCCGCATGCGACCGCTGGCGTGTGAGGTCACTGACAAGCTCAGTAAGCTAAGCTGCTTCGAGGCCCATGCAGATGTGCCGGAGCTGCCGGCACACAGCATCGAGGTCGTGAACGACGAAGGAGCGTATGCGGCAGGCCTCACCGAAAAGGGCCTGATCGCCTACGACCTCAAGACAGGACAACCCTCGGCCGTGCGCGGCAACGCCCGCCGCCTCATCCGCGACGGCGTGGCCGTGGAACCCAAGGCCAGCGAGGACAGCCTGGCGCAGAGCGCCAAGGCGCCGGCCAAGTCAGAGGGATTCATTGCGGTCGAGCTCAAGGAGGGCAAGGTGCTGCGGGAGGTGAAGCTCCCCGTCAGCGACAGCGTGGGTGATCCCATCGGCATCGGCGCTCACGTCCTGTACCTCGAGCGCACGGAGGCAGGCGCCGAGCTTTCGGCCAAGCGCCTCGTCGGCGGACGGCTCAAGCACGAAGCGACGGTGCGCGGCGCCTTTTCCGGAGCATTCCATACCTGTCGCCGCGGCGATCAGGTGGCGGTAGCGACGTTCGCAAGTCGCGCAGGGATCTCCAACGCCAAGGCAACCGGGGGTGCGGGAAAGACCCAGGTGACGTTTGCTTCGTATCGCGACGGCGCATGGTCGCCGGGCGCGGAGATCACGATCCCTTTCGACAGAGCGTTCGAGTCCGAGCTGATCTGCACGGCCAGCGGGGCCAGCCTGGCGTGGGCGCAGCCGGTTGAAGGCGGCGCTTCCGTCGGGCGCATCGACTGTGACGCCGGCGGCTGCAAGTCGAATGAGGTCAAGCTCCCCGGCGTCGACAGCAAGTGGTGGTGGACAGTGGCGCCGCTCGGTGACCAGACGCTCTTACTCTGGCGCGCCGCGCTGGGCGAAACCCGCCTTCGCATGGCACCGCTCGCCGGCTTGGCCGGCGCCAAGGACAGCGTGGTCTTCGACGCTCCAGACTTCGGCGGTCCGAGCGCCGGCGAGCTCTCGTCAGTTCTCAACGACGATGCCGCGCTGCTCCTCTTCCGCGACGAAAAACCCGTTGCGATGCACGTCGCGCGCGACGGCGCGGTGCGCCTGTTGACGCCCTAGCGGCTACTGGCGTTCGCTCGCCTCCTCGACAGCGCGCGTCGGACACGAAGATGTTCCCCGCGGTGGGGTGTCTCGATGCTCTGCGCGGCGGTAAGGTCCGACCCGAACGGTCGCGCGGGTTGGCACCAGAGGGTGCCCAGCTGGGCAGCCATCTGCAAGGCTACTGGCGGAAGAAGAACGTGTTCTCGCTGATGGCCAGCCCGTTGCGGTAGCGGAGCGTGTCGGGCGCAGCGAGCCCCTTGCGCACGGCATACGCCGTGTAGAGCATTTCCATCGGCGCCCACTGAATGCTCGCGCTCCGACCTGTCGCAGAGATCGACGTGTGCGTGAGGTGGCAGTCCCCGAATCGGCTGAATGGCACGCTGCCCCCGAGGTTGTACCTTGCCCAGTATTCGGAGCCCGCGAGCAGTCGATTGTTCGCCTCGCCATACAGATCCACCCCTTGCTTCCAGGCGGTCTCGGCGGTTTGCGCAAAGTTTTGCAGGCCACCGAGTGGATGAGGTTGATCGCGCCCTGCTTCGGCGTTCTGTCCAGTGGGCAGAAAATTGCGTGTCACGGCCGTGCACACGCCGTTGCGGAACGAGTTGAGCGTGTAGTCGAACTTTGCGCGGTCGTTGGCGAACACCGCAATGGCGATCATCGACTTCAAGTGCGATGCGCCCTGGTTGGCCTCCCCTACCGGATCTTCGGGGCGTCCGACGGAGATGTTCAGCCTGTAGACGACGTCTTTGAAGTACGTCTCGACGCGGGCGATGTCGGCGGCCGACCACCCTGCTCCCGTGTGGCGGATGATTTCGGCTCCTGTAGCGGCAAAGTAGCCAAAGTCGCCCGAGAGGAGACCAGGCGTGCCGCCCGACCACGTGGTGTGAGTGCTCGCCCACGCATTCAGAATCTGTATCGCCTTGTCCGCGTAGGCCCGAGTGCCGGTCAGGTACCACATGATTGCTTGGTCGCGGACTGCGGTCATATCGTTCTCGTACTGCGAGCGGTTCAGGTTCGGCTCGCGCCCAACCGTCGCGAAGGGACCTTGCATTGCATAGCTCAGCGATGCCGTGTTTCGCGCACGGAACCGCTCGTGACCGGCCTTCCACGGCTCCACGCCCAGGTTGCTTTTCATGCGCTCGAGATCGGCGCGGTTGAACACCACACCGGGATGAACGAATCCGTCCGTCGGCGCGCCGCCGCTGCCGCCGATTGCGGCGCCTCCCGCGCCGGCAACGCCACCGCTTGGCGCGCCGCCCAGTGGCGCCCCTGCGGTGCCAGCCAGGCCACCGCTTGACGCGCCGCCCATCCCCGCGCCTGCCACTCCCGCAGAGCCCATGCCGGCAGCGCCTGCTCCCGTGGTGGCTCCAGTGCTCGCGCCGTCACTGGTGGTGCCGCCCGCGGTTGCGCCCCCGTTCGCGCGGCCGCCCGTTGTCGTGCCCCCAGAGCTGCCGCCGCTCGGCGCACCACTCGTGGCGCCGGTGCCAGCTGCCCCGCCACTGCCCGAGGATAGGCCGCCGCCCTGGCCAGCCTCGGCTGCGGCCGCGCCACCAGCATGAGGCTGCGCCTCGGAGGGCTCCGTCGCGCAGCCGAGCGCGGCGACGCCAAGAACCAAGATCAGGTGAATCACGGAGCTGGGGCGAAGGTGCATGTGTGACGCTCTCTAGAGGTCAGGCCGTGCGGGGGCTCGACACGAGCCTGTGACTCGGGACTAGCACGCCGCAAAGGCGAGTGTACGAGCCTAAGTCGGATCGCCGATATGATGGATGCTAGTCACGCTCGCACACACGGAGTTGCGATAAGATCCGCGAGCGCTTTTGCCTTAGCAATAACGGATGTCATCGCTCGCGGTTTGCGCTCACTCGTCGAGGCAGCTCGCGTCACAGCCATCGCCGGCGGTGATGTTGCCGTCGTCGCATTCCTCGGCGGGACCGGTCACGCCATTACCGCAAACGTCCGTGCTGATTGCGAGTCGATACGGGAATGTGGGCGGCTCGGTCTCGGCAGCCGCGCGCACGACCAGGTAATAGCTCCCGGCGGCCAAGTCGGTAACGACGAGCCGGGAGCAGTAGCCGTCGCCGCCGTCGTCGTCGCGCGCGATGGAGGCTTCGGTGCTCGACAGCAGCTCGATCACGCTGTCCATCTGCTCGTTGGCACACGCGCCGTCGCCCAGATTGAGAACGTTTGCGGTCAACGTGGTGTCGTCGGCCGCGACCTCCACGTGAATGATGTCGACGTCCTCGGCTGGGTAAATTTCACCAAAGAAGGGCGAGGTATAAACGCTGGCGTCGGCGGCGACCGCGTTGGGCTCGAGCTCACTGCTTTCGAGCTGGCAATCCCGCCCACAACCGTCGTCGCCCAGCAGGTTGCCGTCGTCACAACGCTCGGCGCCGTCGCGAACGCCATCACCGCAGACGTCGGCGGCGCGCGTGGATGCATGCAGCGTGAACTCGCCGACGTCGCCCGCTTCCAGGCCTTGCACGATGATGAAAACGCTCTCGTTCGCCTCGACGCGCGCCGAGGCGTTGCCGAGGCCACAGGCGCTTTCGGACGCCAGTCGTGAGCAATCCGAGCGTATCGAGACGTTGAGCAGCGCTGCGGTCTGCAACGTCACTTCCAGCATCCCCGCCTGGGCCGCGGTCAGCTGGTAGGCAACGGCTGCACCCGACGGCTCCGAGGCGCAAGAGAGCGCCAGGCTCGCTGAACGGCCGGCGTTGGAGCCGAGATGGCTCTCGAGCTCCACGAGCACCTCCGGCGCCGAGCACACCGAAGCGCACGCAGCCGCGCAATCAGCGTCGCCGCAGTCCACGGTTCCGTCGTCGTCGTTGTCGCGACCGTCGGCGCAGCGCTCGACGCGCTCACACGCGCTCGTATCCGCGCGACAACCTGGCCCGCACTCCACCTCACCCGGCCCGTAGCCAAAGCTTTCGCAGGACGGAACCAGGCCTGCTTCGCATTCCTCGTCGGCCTCGAGCTCATCGTTGCCGCAAATCGTCGAGCCGCCGTCGGCGCCACCTTCGCCGGCCTCACCGGCGCGGGCTCCACCCGAAGAGCCTTTACCGCTCGTTCCGCCCTGGCTCCTTCCCCCCTGGTTGCCAGCGGTAGCGCCTGCGCCACCGGACCCGCCGCGGCCGCCATTCGGCGCCACCTGTGAGGGACGCTCCGCGTCATCGGAACCGCACGCGACACCGCCGAGCACCGACGCAAGCACCAACAACCAGCGAGCCTTCATTCGTTGTCCCGGCATGTGTAGGTCAGGTGCCAGTCATTGAGGGTGGCTGCGGCGCCGGCGCTGCTCGGAGTCAGCGTGTACTCCAGCTCGAGCACCGGCAGTTTGGCGCGCTCGACGCCCAGAGCGGTGAAGGCATCGAGCGCGCAGCTCGACGTCACGGGGCAAGTTGCCGTGGCGGCCGTCGCGGTGCCCAGCGTCGCGTAAGTGGCGCTGGCCAGCTCTGCCTGGGAAAGCGCGGTGCGGGCGCGGAAGCTCACCGTGGCATTGCCGGGCAGGGTGGCCTTGTAGCCCAGGTCCAGCCAAACCGGCTCCATTCCTTCATCACAGGCGGCCGTATAGACCTGCGTTGCCGTGACCGGGACCAGTGGCCGTGGACAGCCGAACTCGACCCACACGCGGGCGTTATCGTCGCCCTTCACCGTGTTGCAAGTGGTGGGGCAGAGCGTGATGGTCTGCGGATTGCTTGGATCGTCGTAGTACCAGCCGTTGGAGCTGCAGGTCGCCGCCGAGGTCGCCCGCGTGAGCGTGGTGCTGACGTCGTTGGTACCCGAGAGCGTCGTGTAGCGGACGGTCGTGTCGTTGACGTCGAAGCTG
>DASQDA010000981.1:0-5327 GCA_035634435.1 Polyangiaceae bacterium | reverse complement strand
GATCCACCTGCGGGACGAAAAAGGGCTCTCGTCGCAGCAAGTGGTCGACGAATACGTGTTCCTGACGGCGGGCGCCTGTGGGCCTTGTCGGTTCGGGATGTACGTGACCGAGTACCGCAAGGCGCTGCGTGATGCCGGCTTCGACGGCTTCCGCGTGATGCTCTTCCAGCAGCAAGGCGGCCTCAGTCAGGCCACCGGAGAAGAGTCAGGGCTCGAGCTGAAGCCGAAGTTCTTCATCGCTCTGCTGAAGGCGCTGATCGCCGGTGACGTGATCAACGGCATCGGCTATCGCCTGCGACCTTACGAAGTGGTGCCCGGCAGCACCGATCTCGCGCTCACCGAGGCGAAGAAGATTTGCTATGACGCCTTGCACGAAGGCCGCTCGATCTTGCTGGCGCTCATGCAGGCGAAACGCGTGCTCCGCAAGGTGCAGGTCGATCGCACGCAGGTAAAACCCAAGGTCGCGATCATTGGCGAGTTCTGGGCCATGACGACCGAGGGCGATGGCAATTATCAGCTGCAGCGCTTTCTGGAGCGAGAGGGCGGCGAGGCCGATATCCAGTTCGTGTCCGCCTGGATCCTCTACAACATCTGGGAGGTCACCTTCGACACGAAGAGCCGTGAGACGCTGCGGCACCACGATGGTGGCAAGACGGGCCTCAAGGGCTCCGGCGAGTTCGGTGTCTTCGCCCGTGAGATCGGGCTGTGGGCTGCCGACAAGGCGCTGCGCAGCGCGTTCCAGGTGTTCGCGCACGCAGGTGGATTTTACGGCTATCACCTGCCGGACATGGGCGCGGTGGCCAAGGTGGCGGCGCCCTTCTACAACAACGACTTGCGTGGCGGCGAGGGCCACATGGAGGTCGGCAAGCTCATCTTGAACGTGGTCAAGAGCAAGGCGACGATGACCTTGAGCGTGAAGCCCTTCGGCTGCATGCCGAGCTCCGGCGTCAGCGACGGCGTGCAGTCGCTCATCACCGAGCGCTACCCGGGGACCATCTTCTGCGCGGTGGAGACCAGCGGCGACGGCGCGGTGAACTTCCAGAGCCGCGTGCAGATGTACATGTTCAAGGCGAAGCAAGCAGCGCAGGCCGAGCTCGACCGCGCCCTGGAAGAGACCGGGCTCACGCTGGAGCGCGTGCGCGAATATCTGGCCGATAGCCGGCTGGGGTCTGCCTTGCATCATCCTCCGCACCGGGCGGGCACCACCACGGCCGACCTGATCTACGAGGTCGCCGAGGTCATCGACAAGACGCCGGCTCAGCGCGTCGCCCGCGCTCTGCGGCGCGGGGCGCTGCGGACGGTCGAGCAGGTGCGTGTTGCGGCACAAGAGGCTCCGGCGAACGCCGTCAAGGTCTCCTCGTTCGCGCGTCGTGCAGGCCTCGAGCTCTTCGGCATTGCCAAGGAGCGCGGGCCTGTCGTTGCCGACGAGGCGCTCGGGGCTGCCAAGGCCCGGATGGCCAAGGTGCTGCCGTTCGTGCAGCGCTCGCGCAGCCGCGACGCCGAGACACACGTCGTCACTGCCGCGGAGTGAGCCTAGCGGGCGGACGACACACCGCGGCGAACACGGCCGAGTAGCCCTCCTCCCGAGGGTGCTCGGCCGTTTCGCTTTTCACGGCCGCTGGTTTTGGGGCAGCACGCTGGCACGGGGAACGGGCTCGTGCGGGTCGCTCTCGCCCACTCTGTCGAGCGCCAGCTTGAAGAGGACGGGCCCCACGATCTCGTTGATGGCCACCGCGGCGATCGCCAGCGCACGAAAGGCCTCACCGAATTCCGGAAAGGTGCGGGCGATGACCACGCTGAGTCCGAGCGCGAAGCCTGCCTGCGAGATCAGCGAAGACCAGCCCCAAGCGCGGATATTCGGGGAGTCCTTGGCAACATGGCTGGAGAGCCGCGACGTGCCGTAGGTCACCAGCGCGCGAATGGTGCACAGACCCAGCGCTACCGGCCACATCTGCTTGAGCAGCGGTATGTCCAGATGTGCGCCCGCCGTGGCAAAAAACACGACGAACACGATGCTGCCGACTTGTTCCACCGCGTGCAGCAGCTTGTCGCCCTGGTCCGAGAGGTTCTGAACGACAAAGCCAGCTGTCAGAAACGACAACAGCGGATCGATGTGCACATAGCGCATGAACTCGGTCATGCCGAAGCCCAGCGCCAACAGCACCAGCAACAGGTTCTTGCCCACGAGCTTCAGATAAGCGGCCAGCAGCAGGCCGAGCGTGGTGCCCATGGCCACGCTGCCGAGGATCTCGTGTCCCAGGACGTTGAAGTCCTGCATGGAGAGGGTTCCGCCTGGCGTGATCAAGGGACGCGCGAGCATCAACACCAGCGCCATCATCACGACCACCACCACGTCGGACGCCATGATGAAGGCCAGAGAGAAGGTGGCGAGGGGGCCCTTGGCGCGCGTCTGAGCCAGGATGCCTAGACAGGCGGAGGGGCTGCGCGCGACAGCCAGCATCCCCCACAGCATGGAGACGCCGAGCAGCGGCAGCGGCTGCAGCTCTCGGGCGAAGGGCACGTAGGGCGACAGCACGAAAAACGCCGCTCCCACCACGAACAACCCAATGAACGACTGCAAAAAGAGAGCCCACCCGACGCTGCGCATCACGCTCTGCAGCGTGGCCAACCGCAACTCCGCCCCACCTGCAAACGCAATGAGCGCCAGCGCCAGGGTGTTGACCGGCGAGAGTTGCTCGACCGTGGCGTGGTCGACCAGGTGCAGCACGTGCGGGCCACCAACGATACCTGCCAGCAGGTAGCCAGAGAGATGCGGCAGCCCGAACGGTTCCAGGAGCTCGCTCATCAAGGTGCCCGCGAGCAGCAGAAAGCCTATCGCCGCCACGCTCCCGAGCCGATTCTCGAGCTCGGGCACCGCGCGGGTGGCGGCGTAGAGAATGCCGAACACCACGCAGAGAGCCAGTGCCTGCAGAGCGCGTGTGCCGGCGCCCTTGTGAGTGTTGGCGGGCCCGCTCACCCTGCACCGCCAAGGGGCGGGGGGGCCCCGGGATCGACACTCGGTGGCGGCGGGGTGTGCGAGACGCCCGGCACGATTTCCTGGGCACGCTCGAGCGCTCTGCGCAGCAGAACGGGCCCCAGCAGCTCGCCCACGAGCACGCCGGCGGAGGCGAGAACCAGCACGCTCGGGCCGAGCGGCGGCGGCAGCCGGAGAGCGAGCCCGATGGCTGCTGCCAGGGTGAACGCGCCCGTGGAGAGCATGCCCAGGCCGAGCAAGGGCCCAGCGCTGCGCGCGCTGGGCACTGCGGCAGCCACAATGGCTCCACGCGCGAGCTCCAGCACGAGCCGCCCACCGATGCCGGCGGCAACGAGCAGCGGAATGAATGAGGCCGCGCCCAGGTCGACGAAAGCGCCCGTCAGCACGGCTATGGGAAGCAACACGGGCTTTTCCGTGGGCGCCACCATCGCCTTCAGCTCGGCGCGGTGCGGGGACACCGCCGACATCGTCAGCGCCATCGTGAAGATCGTGGACACCGCGCTCAGGCCGAGGCGAGCCGACACCCCCATTCCCAACAAGGAGGTGCCCAGGAAAATGCCCCAGCTCTCGTCACGCCTGAACTCCCGCCCGAGCAGCAACGACGCAACCCAGCCGAGCAACACCCCGACACCGAGGGTCACCCCGACGCGCAGGGCCACCGGACCGGGCAGGCCCCCGCCGGGAGCTGCGGCAAACACCACCGCCAACACCATGGCCGGAACGAGCACGCTGGCGCGCGCGTGATCGGCAAGCGTGTCGAGCAGGGTCCCCTTGGCGCCGTGCCGCTCGGCGACCCAGCGCACCGTGTGGCGAGTCGTTTCCGAAAGCACCACGCCGGACGAGGCGGACAGCAACAAGCGATCGAGCAGCGACAATGACGCGCTCGTGGGTGAGAATCGCAGCGCCCAGAAGACGGCGCCGCACACGCCCGCTCCCACTAGCAGCCCGAAGAGCGCACCCACGACGGCGCGGCCGACACGGACGCGGCGCGGACCCACCTGGCCGTAGCCAATGCCCGCGACCAGCGCGAGCCACGCGGCGCCCACCACCAACATGGGTTCGAAGGAGGTGATCAAAGAGCGGGTGATGACGCCCAGCACCTCCGGGCCGAGCACGAATCCGAGCAGCAGATATTCCGCTCCGGAGGGCAGCCCGAAGCCGCGAATGGTCCGATCGCCGACTAGGATACTGCCGAAGTAGGCGAGCACGAGCAGACCCAGCAACAGCCCTATGGCGCTCAAATGTTCCTCGAAATGCCTCCGGAACGGCCCAGTGGGACGCCCGCAGCCGACAGACCCTCGAGCAAGCTCAGCGCCAGCAGTGAGCGCTGCTCGAGCCGCTCGCAGGTCGCGCTCACACGGTAAAGCGTGCCATCGGCATCAGCGCTGACGATTTCTGCGCGCACGTCGCGGCCGACGCGGCCTGCTGCTTCGTCGAGCACGCGTTGCACCACGCGGGGGGACGCCTCCGACGTGACCAGCAGATCGACGCTGAGTCGCGGTCGAAAGCCCAGCCCTCGCAGCGGGCGGCTGAGCAGCAGCAGGTGCGGGATACGCAGCTCGCTCCGGTCCATCGTCTCCAGACGGATTTCGAGCAGATTGATACCGGAGATGCGCCCGAGCACCCCGGCCACCTCCGCGTGCTCGCCTACCCGCAAACGGCGGCCGAACAGCACCACCGAGCCGACGCAGCCGCACGCGAGCAGCGGCGTGGCGGAAAGACCGATGGCGATCAGGGCGATGGTACCCGCGCGGCCCAGCGAGCCATTCGCGTCACCGGTGACAATCGGTGCGGCGAACACCAGGGCCGCGATCACGATGCCGATGCGCAGCAGCACGCTGGTTGGCGCCGCCAGATCTGCCGGCAGCCAGTCCAAGCTGCTCTCGCGACGTGCGACGCTGGCAAAGAAGACGTCCACGAACCGCAGCAGCAACAAGACCGCGATGGCAGCGATGCAGGCCACCACGAGCAGCGGCAGCGCGGTAGCGAGCCGCGCCATGAACTGAGACAACGGCGTGACGACGAAGCCGGTGAGTCGCTCGGTGTAGCCGCGCGTGGCCTCGAACAGCGACAGCACGATGACGAGCCAGGCGTACACGACGCCGAACTGCGCCAGCCACTTTGCCAGCGCGAGCACGACCAGCGCCGTGCTCTTGAGCATGGCGGGACGCACCACTTCGACCTGCTGCACGCGGATCGTGAGCCAGCGATCGCCGTTTTCGTCCAGCCCCAGGTGCAAGCGCTCCGCGACCTGACCGGTCTTGCGCAGCACGTAAAAGGCTATCAGCGCGAAGAACACCACCAGCGAGGCGGAAAAGACATTGTTCGCGAG
>DASQDA010000980.1:0-5959 GCA_035634435.1 Polyangiaceae bacterium | reverse complement strand
GCTTTCCCATACCCGCTGCCCCGACTGCCAAACCCCGGTCGTGCTGCGCAACGACTATGCGACGCTCGAGTCGCGACTAAACGCCGGCCGCTGTCCCTCCTGTAGCAGCGTCATTGCCGGCCTCTGGTAGCTCGAGTCAGTCGCGTGGAGCGTCACGAACTAGAGTGATGAACGCTGGCGGGGGCGCCTGCTCGACCTCGAATGCGGGCCCTTCACCCCCCGTCCAGGCGAGGTAGCTCGCGTGCAGGGCGTGGCCGACTCGCAGGCGTGCGTCCTGGGGCCCAGCGTACAGTGTGTCGCCGACGATGGGGTGCCCCAGCGTGGCTAGATGCACGCGTATCTGATGGCGAAACGCCAAGCTGGCATCGAGCTCTACCAGCGCGTACAGCGGACCTCTTTCGCGCACCCGAAACAGCGTCGTGCTCGGACGAGCGTACCCTTCGCCGCGCTCTGCCACCTTCACGCGGCCGCTGCGGCGCGGATCCGGGGCGAGCGCCCAGTCGATCACGCCCGAATCGGATAGACCGCGCTCAGCGACGACGGCCAGGTACTTCTTTCGAAGCTCACCGCGCTGGAGCACGCCCACGAGCTCCTTGAAACGCGCGCTGCTGCGGGCGGCGAGCACCAAACCGGAGGTGTTGGTGTCCAGCCGGTGAACGACCCCCGGCTCGCGCGCCGAGTAGCCCACGCGCTGCATTTCCGGGTAGCGGGCTACCAGGGCTCCGGCGAGCGTGCCCCGTTCGCCTGCGGCGAGCGGCACGGTCGGAATGCCGGCGGGCTTCGCCACGACGACCAGATCGGGCCGTTCGAGCTGCACGTCGAGCGGCGCCTCCGGCTCCGGCGGTACGTTGCGAAACCAGTGCTCGAGCTCGAGGCGCAACACGGCTCCTGGCACCACGCGGGCTCCCTTGGCCACGCGCCGCCCGTCTAGAAGAACCCAGCCCGCGCCACAGAGGTTTCGCGCTTCCGCGCGGCTGACGTCGAGAGCACGAGCCACGAGCTGCTCCACACGCAGCCCGGCGTCGGCTTCTGCAACCGTCAGCTCGAGGAGTTGCGGCTCGTTTGGCGCTACCACGTGCCTTGGACGCTCGCTCCGTATACTGGTCCCCCCGTCGGAGCATGGCCGATAACCCCGACGGTTGGCAGCAGGGGGGGGTCGCTGTCGCTGGTGCCGCTCTGGGTTGCTTCCGTCGTCCACCAGCCAATCACGCCACCCGCGAGGGTTCCGGTCACCACGCTCGCCAGCCAGAAGCGATTCTGGGAAGCATCGCTCTGCCCTTCTTCCACCAGCAGCAACGGGCTCGCCAGCGCAGCGCCCGTCAGACCACCGAGGCTAGCCGCGAGATCAATCAGCAAGACACGCGAAGCAGGCATCTTCAGCTGGGTGCTGGCAGCGGAAGCGAGCAGAACGCCAACGCCGGCTCCGTAGCCCATGCCACGTCGCGGAGTGTCGTCGGTGCTGCCGGAAACCAACAGCTCGGTGAGCCCGCCAAGCACCGTGCCGAAAGCGCCTCCAGAGTGAGCTAAGGCGGCGCCGCCTTCGCTTGCGTGCCCGAAGCTCAGCACGGCAGCGCTGAGCGTGAGCCCAGCGGTGGCGCCCAGGAGCCCATAGGCGTAGCGCTCGTCATCACCCGCTCCGTAACTCTCGGAGAGCAGCCAGCCTGAAGCGGTCGGCCACCACATGCCCGCCGACAGGAACCAGGCATCACCGACGCCGATGTCCCATTCCTCGGCGACGAGCATCGAGCTGCCAAGCCCGACGCCCGCGCCCAGCGCAACCAGAGGATAGGTCAAACGCTCGTCTGCGGAGCCGCCGGTCTGCTGTAGCGAATAGCCCGCGTAGCCACCCAGCAGCGCCGCGTTCAATGCCAAGATGGCGCGACCGTTGGAGCGGGGCCGGGGCTCATCGCGCGGCGCCGGCGAGGTTGTGTCGGTCTGCCGCCGCGGTGCGGATCCGCCGCGACTGGCCTCCACCAGGTCGCGCAGCATCAGCACCACGCGCATGTCCAGCTCCTCCGGATCGACACTCTGCGTGCGCACGTAGATGATGCTCGAGGCGGGGGGCACCGCCGCGATGCGCAGCACGAGCTGTCCACCTGCGCGCTCGAGGCTTGGCGCGAATACCCAGTGTTCGGCCGCGCGCTCCAGCAACGCCGCTTCCGAGACATCGCGGTCGAGCGCGGGCCGCTCCGACACGTCGACCGAGAGCCCAAGATCCTGCACGGCCTCGTGGAGCAACGCGTCCACGCGCTGCGCCAGCGCTATCGCTTCGGTGTCCGGCTCGGCCTCGGGGTCCACGACCGCGGTCTGTGTGCGCTGTAAAACGACGTCGCCCGGCGCCGCGCTGGCCTCGACTGAGAACAGGCACCCCAGGGCCAGCGCTGCGAGTGCTCCACACGCCAGTCGCCTGCGCATGCGGCTCGCGGTGCTCCTCAGAACATGACGGTGGCGTTGAGCCACGCGTCGACCTGCAGCGAGTCATCGACTTTGAAACGGTGGCCCGGATCGTTGATGACCTTGCGGTAGTTGGGGTTCGGGATGCCCGAGGGCTGAGGCGCAGCGCGGGGACGGGACACCGAGACGCAGGTTCCGGCGGTGTCGAGGCTGCCCGAGAAGTCCGGGTTGCACGCCTGGTCGAAGGTGATGAAGTGCTCTTGCGCCACGGTGACGGCGCCGCCCACGTTGAACTTCACGTACTCGCCGGCTTGCCAGGTGAACGAGCTGCTCAACGTGTAGATGCCGTACTGTTGCACATCGGTGATGCCCGTGACGTACACCCTTCGCGAGTCCGTCGCGACCACCGAGCGCGGCAACCCCAGAGGATCGCCTTCGTAGAGCGGATTGCGGCGGTATTCGGCGTAGTTTGGCTGGCGCAGCGACGGCGCATCGCTGGACCCCAGCGCGTCGAACAGCTCCGAGTAGTCGCGGCCTTCGGAAACGTAGGTACCCGTGAAGCGGAAATCCAGCGCCACGCGCTGGAAGCGATCACGAATTTCCCACGGAAAGACGTTCAGACCGAAGAGCACGGTGCCCTGTAGCGGCGGGTGGTTGACCAGCGAGCCCTTCAAGCTCGACGTTCCGTAGTCGCTACCCGACGTCTGGAACTCGAAGAGCGCCCTGAAGCCGGCGTAGGGTTCGACATACTTGATTCGGCGCGAGAGGTAGGTGTGGAGCTCGAGGCCCGTGACCCCGCGGCTGACTCCGGCGTCGCGCTCGCCGCGGAAGGTGCCCTCGAGCGGCTGGTTTTCCTCCCCCGCGCCTTCGCCATCCACGCCGTTGCGATTGACATCCGAAGGATGAGCGCACTTTTGCTGTGACGCGCTCGCCGCGTTGAGCGGCGTCGGGCTGTCGTTACACGCGTGCATGGGCTCGGAGACGTTGAAGCGCCCTTCGATGCCCACGATCCAGGTTGGTTTCGAGAGATCCCGTGCCTGACTCATGAGCGCGGCGTCGAGCCCCACCGCCAGGTACTCGATACCGCTGCGCTTCGGCGACTTGAAGGGCAACCGGAATAGCTGCTCTCCAGGCAGGCCCTGCAGCACGACGCTCTGTTGCGCAGCGCTGCCCTCCAGATCGTTGAGCTCGCGCTGGTTCGACAGGATGATGGGCATCCGGATGACGAGCGCCAGATCGCGGAACAGCCCGATGTCCGCCCGCGTGTTCAGGCGGCTCGTCGTTTCCTTGAAGCGCGCCACGTTGAGATTGCTCGCCGCGAAGCCTCCCGTGCTAAAGCCGGGCTGGCTGATGGAGGTCTCACGTAGGATGTTTGCCGTCTTCCAGCTGGTTTGAAAGCCAGCCGACAGGTGCAAGTCGAACACGTCGTTGTCATCGAAGGCGTCGACGACCTGCATGAGCTCGCCCGGCTCCGCGAGCAGGCGCGGCTCGTTGACGCTGCGTGGCTCGTCGGCTCGGCCCGCCGCGGGCGTGAGCACGCCCAGGACGAGCGTTATGGACGCCACTAGGGGAGCTCGGCAGCAGCGGCCACGCCTTGGCCCAAACCGGTGACCGCTTGAATAGACCGTCATCTTCGGCGCCAGCATCCGCGGCAGGCATCGAACATCACAGTCTGTTTCAACTGATCTGGTCATCGTGGTTTCTGGTGGTCCATCACCCGAGCTCGCGCCGTGGCGCAGGTCGGCCGCTGGTGCGCGACCTAATATGCTGAATCCAATTCAGCACACGTCAGAACGGGCAAAGCTCATGACTACACCGCGTTTTGTCGAGCCGGGACACTAGCGGCGTGAGGCAGAAACTGTCAACGGAGCATCCTCGTTCGGCGCCATCGTCGCAGCTCAATCGGCCCGAGTCACCCCGCCCGAGCCTTGGCCGCTGAGCCGGGCCGGCGCTGCCGCTAGATTCGTGAAGCCGGGGCGCATGCGCGCGCGAGCACGCTGCTCAGGAAAGGGAAGGCGGCGGCGGCAACACCAGGGTCTTCCGATCGTCATCGTCATCCCCGTTCAGGAACATGTCATGGCTGATGTCCTCGGCCGCGAGCTCCTCTTTCGCGACACCCAGAGCCTGGCTCGTATCCGCCAATCGATCGGCGAGCACCCCGAGGAACTGCCAGAGCAGCTTGACGGCGAGTTGGTGTTCCTTGCGCAAGATCTCGAAGAACTCTGGGCGCCGAATCACCATCATCTCGCTGTTGCCGTCGGAGATGACGGTTGCCGAGCGCGGCTGGCTCCGCACGAGCGCCATCTCGCCGAAGTGATCGCCGGGATTCAACCCTGCGAGCTCCGCCCCGCCGCGCAGGACTTTCACGTGGCCGCTGAGCACGATGAACAGCTCTTCGCCCTTCTCACCCTCCGTGACCACCGCCTCGCCGTTCTGGTAAGCAATGACATCGGTCACCTGCAGCACGCGTAGGAGCTCGCGCTCGGCGAGCGGGCGGAACAAAGGCATCCGCGCCAGCATCTGCCGACGCAATTGCAGATGCTGAACGCGCTCTTCGTCGCGCGTCGCCACGTCGCCTGCCGTCACCACCACGGCTGTGATGTTGTCCTTGCCACCCTGGTCGTTGGCACGCTCGATGAGATGCCGCACCAGCTCGTCTGCGTTGGGGTTGCTCAGTAGCTTGGCCAGCCCGTCCAGATCGTCCTCGAAGTAGCCGCTCAGGCCGTCCGAGCAGAGCAAGAAGCGGTCGCCCGCGACCAGATCGACGACGAGGGTCTCGGCTTCCACGTGCTCATACACACCGATGGCACGCGTGATGGCGTTTTTCTGAGCCAGCTTTGCTGCCTGCTCGCGCGACATCTTCTTGCGGCGGATGAGCTCGTTGTAAACGTTGTGATCTTCGGTCAGCTGCGTCAGCGTGCCGTCGCGCAGATGATAGGCGCGGCTGTCGCCGACCCACACTACGAAGGCCTCGCTTCCGAGTAGAAGAGCGGCCACCAGCGTGGTCCCCATGCCATGCTTCTTCGAGTCCTTGCTGGCTTCCGCGTGAACGCGGCTCGACGCGCGGTTGGCGGCGAACTCCAGCAGGTTCGTGATGTCTCTGCGGCTGACGCGGGCGCCTCCCGAGCGTTGCGCCGTGTAGTCGCGGAGCAGGTCTGCCTCCTTCTTGAGCTCTTCGTGCACCGTGCGCACAGCCAGCGCGCTGGCTACCTCGCCGGCAGCGTGGCCGCCCATGCCGTCGCAGACCACGAACAGACCGATCTTCTTGTCGACCAAGAAGTTGTCTTCATTGCGCTCTCGCTGGCGACCAACGTCGGTGAGGGCCGCGTACTGCATCTCGAGACTGGACATGAATCTTGGACAATAGCGAAGGCGAGGTCAGGCTCCAAGGCGCGTCACCGTCGACGCAGCAGGCCCGCGGCCCTGTGGACGCGTACCGCGGGCGTGCGACATCCATGATTATCCGCGTACAGTGCTCATTTTCGGCGACGACGGATAAGCGCCGCGGCGGCGAGGGATGCAGCGAGCAGAATGGGCACGTCGCCCGGGCTTCGCTTGGCCTGGT
>DASQDA010000979.1:0-2190 GCA_035634435.1 Polyangiaceae bacterium | reverse complement strand
TTGCTCCCAGAACACCACCTGTCCGCCATGGTTGGCCACGACCGACACCCCTCCGTCGTGGGAGATGACGATCGCCAGTCCGTCGGGGTGCTCGTTCACGAACCGGTATGCGGCGCGGTGCCGAGTTCCGACGTTTTCTATGTCATCGAGCTCGCGCTGGTCGCCTTCCGTGTCGAGCGCCCGCCAGACCTGCGCCGGTGACGGCAGCTCCGCTGAGACCTCCGCGCCGCAGCCGACCAGCCCAAACTGCTTGTCGATGACCACGGCGCCATCGATTGCCGTGAGGTTTGCGATGAGACGGCTGAGCTCGAACACCGACTGCTCCAGCTTCTCGAGCTCCGCGCTCGGATCCGAAGCGAAATCGGGCCAGCCAACCGTTGGCTTCGAGGTGGCGGCGGCAACACTCTGGAGGATTGCGAATAGCAGCGTGCGGTAGCGCCGCGAAGGCTCGTCCCGGCAGAAGCGATACTTCAGCCGCAGCCCATTCGCGGCCTGCTCGCTCTCACGCGCGGCGTCGAGCACCAGGATCAGACCACCATGGCGCGCGCCGCGCACGAGCTGAATGGCTCGCCGGATCATGTGCTGGCCAATCCTCCCGATGAGGGAGTGCTCGACCGCAGTGGGAGACGCCGCTTGAGTTTGCAGGGCGGCGTGCTCGGCCTGAACACGTTCCCGCTCACGAGCAAAACGGGCTGGGAGCCACTCCGACTCGAACACGTCCAGCATGGCGTCGACCAGCGCGCTTCGCTCCAGGGCACCGACGAGCTTGCCAGCGCAGCGCACCGCCACCTGACCCGGCCCGGTGACGTGGATGATGGGATCCGAGGTCCAAATCGGCACCGGGCTTCGCCCGCCCCAGGTAGGGCCGAGCCAGGCGGGTCCAGAATGAGCAACTCCCCAGATACGGAGTTTCCCTTGTTCCACGTGGGCAGCGATCAACGACGTCTCGAATGGCGCCGCTGGACTCAAGCGGCGGAGCTCCTCGGCGGTCAGGGGGCGGCTCTGATCGAAGCGTAAACGCAGAGCGCCGTGGTTCGGAGCGCCGCGTTCTGGCAAAGCTTGCACGGCCGCGAGCAGCAGGCGAAAGCGCGTCGGCCGTGCTTCCTCCGAGGTCAGCGAGGCCTGGAACGCGACGGACAGACTTTCACAGAGCAGCTCCTCGCTCACCCACAAGCGATGGTCGGCAGGCCAGTGCTCCTTCACGTAGCGGGCAAGATCCGGCGGATAGGCGGCACCACGGTGCATGAGCCATGATTGATCACAAGCCCGGCTAGGGCCACCAGCGAGCTTCGTTGCGCAGATTCAGGCCCCACCAGGCAAGGGCCGCATTGGCCGATCTCCCTAGTCTGTCACGAACGAGGGCGCGCGCGGGCCCGTGCTGCGAATCCTCGCAAGAGGTACATCATCCCGCCAGCGGCAAGCAACGCGGCGCCCACAGCGATGGACGCAGCCGGCAGCGAGAGAGCGAGCACAGCGCATCCAAGCAAACCCAGCGCAGCGTACGCACGCGGCCAGCGCCGCTCCGCCCTGCTCAGCGACCACGCAGCGGCGTTGGTGATGGCGTAGTAGGTCAACACGGTAAAGGAGCTGAAACCAATGGCGTGGCGGAGGTCCGTGACAGCCGCCACCAGCGCGACGACGGCCCCTACAGCAAGCTCGGCACGATGCGGCACACGGTAGCGGGGGTGCACCGCCGCAAAGAAGCGCGGCAGGTCGTCGTTCGAAGCCATGGCGAAGCCGGTGCGGCTCACGCCCACAATCAACGACAGCAAGACCCCCAACGAACCCACGGTGGCGCCCAGACGCACGACTGGAGCAAGCCACGCGAGGCTGCCTCGCTCGACGGCTGTCGCCAGCGGCGCGGCGGACGTGGCAAGCGCGCCCGCTCCCGCGCCCGCAAGCACGCTGACGGCAACAGCTGCATACACCAGCAACGTGATACCCAGCGCGAGCGGGATAGCCCGAGGGATGGTTCGCGCAGGGTCGATGACCTCCTCACCGAGCGTGGCCAGGCGAGCGTAACCGGCAAACGCGAAGAACAGCAGTCCGGCGGCCTGCAAGATCCCATGGGCGCTGGTGTCCGCGAGCGGCCACAGCCGTGCGGGGATTGCCTCGCCACCCAGCCAGACGGCCAGCACGACTGTGGTCAAGGCGACGAGCACCAGCGCGACGATGCCCCGGGTCAGAGCT
>DASQDA010000978.1:0-4826 GCA_035634435.1 Polyangiaceae bacterium | reverse complement strand
GCGCAACTACCCGGACGCGCCGAGGGTAGACCCTTTGAGTTTCGGGTCTTGCGCGCCGCCAATTGCGCCGAGCCCCAGGTAGTGTATTGAAGGGAAAGAACACATGTCGACACCTGAGCGCATCCTGGTGATCGATGACAGCGAGGTCGTGCTCTCGCGCATCAAGATGGCGCTCATCAGCACCGGCTACGACGTCATCACCACCACGCAGACCGTCGGCGTTGCGCGCTACTTGCGAGGGTGCTCGCTGGTGATCATCGACTATCACATGCCAGGCTTCAACGGCGGGGCGGTCATGAGCCTGTTTCACTCGGCGCTCGAGGGCGCGCAGCACAAGCCCTTGTTTTACTTGTACACGACCGATCCGGAAGCCGCGGGTACCGCGGCGGAGCTTGGCTTCGACGGCTACTTCTCGCGCAAAGGCGATCTCTCGGCGCTGGCTCCACAGGTCAAAGCAGCACTGCGCTTGAGCAAGCTGTCGAAGCTGACCCACAACAAGTCTGTGCCTCGCTGAGAATTACCTTCGCGCCGAGGTCACGTCAGGTCGTTGTTAGGTCTTGGGCTCTGAAGCGGCCTCCGCGGGCTCCTTCTGCTTGACGCGCGTCTTGTCGTCCAGGCCCTCCACGATCTCCACCCAGATGCCGTCGGAGAGCCCGAGCGTCACCTTGCGCCGCTCGAACTTTTGAGGTGCGATCTCCACCTCTACGAAGGAGGCACCCTTCTCCTCCTGGATGAAGCTCTCGTTGAGCGCGAGGACGTCGTTGCGGCGTTGCAGGATGATGTCGGCGTTGGCGCTGTAGTTTGCGCGCACGAAGACCGAGGCCTTCAGCTGCACTTTGGCTCGCACCTCGAACTCGATGGTGCCCTCTTTGGCGACACCCTTAGGCGCGATGTACTCGACCACGCCCTCGAAGCGTTCGTCGCCGAGCGCGCCCACGCTGATCGAGGCGGACATGCCCTCGCGTAATCCACCAACCTCCGATTCGTCCACGCGACCCTGGAAGATCATGTCGTTCATGTTGGCGATCGCCGCGATGGTGGTGCCCTCGTTGAAGTTGTTCGCTTCGATGACGCTCGCTCCCTCCTTCACAGGCACTTCGAGCACCATGCCTTCGACAGTGGAGTAAACCAGGTTGGAAACGTTGCCCGAACGCTTGGAAGCGCCAACGCGCACGAGCTGCAGGTTATTCTCCGCGGTCTCGCGCTCTTGCTGACGCAACCGGAAGGTGAGCTGCATCTGGGCGAACTCGGTCTCCGACACCAGATTCTGTGCGCGCAGCTTGGTGAGGCGCTCGAGCTCGCTCTTGGCCGTCTCCAGGCTGATCTCGGCAAGGCGCAAGCTGGCTTCGGCCTGGTTGAGATTGACCACGTTGGGGATGATCTGGATCTTGGCTAGCAGCGCCTTCTCTTTGACGTACTGGCCGGGCTCCACGTAAAGCTCCTGGACGATGCCGGAAACCCGCGGTTTGATCACCACTTCCTGGCGCGGGACAATGGCCCCGGGTGCGACCGTCTTTTTGACGATCGCGCGTCGCCGTGGCTGCTCGGTGACGTAGACCAGCGGCCGCGCTTCGGACTTCTTGTACAAAAAGAACAGCGTCCACACGAACGCTCCGAAGATGGTGAGCGTGAGCAGCAATGGAAACAGACGACGGATCATTCGGCTCTCAAGGCTTCGACCGGGCTGATACGCGCAGCGTGGTGCGCGGGCACGATGCCTGCAATGGCTCCTGACACGACGAGAACGAGCGCTGCACCCAGCGCGACGCTCAGGTCGACCTCGGGGCGGTTCAATGGGGCGTTCGGCAGCTTCTCGACCACGACGGTAAGCAGCTCCAGCACCGCGACACCTGCCACCAAGCCGAGATAACCGGCCAGCGAGGTGAGCGCTACCGCTTCTTTCAAGATCATGGCAACGATGCCGCGGGGCGTCGCGCCAAGCGCCTTGCGCACACCAATCTCACGCGTGCGCTCCTTGACCGTGATGAGCAGGATCTTGCTGACCCCGAGCACACCCGAAAGCAGGGTGAGGACACCAACGAGCCAGACGAAGGCGCGGATGCCCCGGAAGAGGCCCTGTACCCTGCCGAACTCCTTGGCTGCGTTGAAGGAGCCGAGCGCCTGCGCGTCGCGCGGGTCCACGTTGTGCCGTGCCGCCAGCAGGGCTCGCACCGATGTTTCGACCTCTTCAGCCGGAGCATCGGGGCTGGCCGTCAGAGCGAACCAGCCCACACGGTCCCGCTCATTGAACGCGCGCTGAAAGGTGGAGAAGGGCACGAACACGCTCGAGCGGATACGCTCGCCCTGGTCGCCCGCCTTGTCGGAAGACACCTCGCCGACCACCTGAAAGTAGACGCCCCGGATCATCAAATACTTGCCGATGGCAGGTGTGTCGCCGAAGAGCACGTTCTGCACCTCGTCACCGATCACGCACACTTTGCGCGTCTCGTTCAGGTCGCGGGAATTCAGGAAGCGACCCTTTCGGATTTCGAACGCTTCCACCTGCTCGAAGCTCGGATAATCACCAAGCACGCTGAAGTTCGCCGTCTTGGCGCCAAAGGCCACGTTGTGACCGTCGCGCCAGCCACCCAGCTGGAGGCGCGGCGCGACCGCCTCCACGCCGGGTACGCGGTGGATCGCCTCGATGTCCGCGTTGCGAAAGCGCACGTACCGACCGGGCTGGAGCCCCTTGAAGGGCATGGAAGTGCGTTGCGACCACACGAAAACGCTGCGCGTCGCCAGGTCGCCCAGGTTCCGTTCGGTTCCGCGTTGCAGCCCGTCGCCCAGCCCCAGCATCACGATCAGCACGAAGATACCCCAGAACACGCCACAGGCCGTCAGAAAGGTGCGTAGCTTGTTGCGCGCAAGGCTTGCGCCGATCTCCTTCCACGCGTCCAGGTCCAGCATCAATCCCCCTGCCGCAAAGCAACGATGGGGTCGACCCGCGCGGCGCGCAACGCGGGGAACAGGCCCGCCAGCATGCCGGCGACGACCAGCAACGCGGATGCCGTCAGCGCCACCCGCAGGTCGACGGACGGGTCGCGCAAGAAAGGCGTCCCGCGCGTGGCGTCCGCCACCGCCTCGACCAGCAACACGCCGGCGACCAATCCGGCGTAGCCGGAGAGCGCGGTGATCAGCATCGCTTCGATGACGATCATGCGCACGATGGACGCTGGCGTCGCGCCCAATGCCTTGCGGATACCTATCTCCTTGGTTCGCTCGGCGACCGAGATCAACATGATGTTGCCGACGCCGATGATGCCGGCCAGCAGCGTGCCCGCGCCCACGATCCAGACGAACACCGTGATCCACGCGAACGCGCCCGTCAGCTTCAAAAAGCGATCCAGATTGTTGTTCACTCGCAGGGCGCGGCGATCGTCGGGCGCAATGGAGTGGCGCTTGCCGAGCAACGAGCGCGTCAATGCAGCGGCCTGCCGACTCTGTTCGATGTCGTCGCTTTTCAGCGTGAAGATCAGGTGGTGGATTCTACCGGGGGCGTTGTAGACCAGCTGCGCAGTGGAGATGGGAACATAGATCTTTCGGAGCTCCGCCTCGCCGCCTTCGTCCTGGAACTCGCCCACGACCCGGTAGTGCAGTCCGCGAATTTCGATGTATTCCCCGATCGCGCTCCGTTCGCCGAACAGCGCCTCGCGCACCTTGCTGCCAATGACTGCGACCTTACGTCGCTCCTCGACGTCTTTCGCGTTGAGGTAGCGACCGCGCACCATTTGCGTCTTCTCGACGTAGCGATGCGCGGGATGAGCGCCGCGGATGTCGAAGGCGGCGTGCCGGTCGCGGTATCTCACGAAGAACTCGCCATACAAGAAAAAGCGACCCGTCAGTTGCTCGATCTGCGGGATCGAGCGGGCGAGCGCGGCGTAGTCGTCGTTCGTCAGCCTCACATCGCGACCGGGGCCGCGCCCCGCGTATGCCACGCTGGTCTGCTGCCCGTTCACCCAGATCGAGTTGACGGCCTCGTCTCGGAACTCCCACGCCACGCCGTTCTCGAGACCGCGCCCGGCGCCGAGTAACAGCGACAGCATGAACATACCCCAGGCGACGCTCAGGGCCGTCAAGAACGTGCGCAGCTTGTTGCGCCGCAGCACGCTCCCAATTTCAATCAGACTCTCGAAGAACACGCATCCGCCTATTGTTTGCCGCACGCCTGCGCCGGCGTATCGGTCGCAGCGCCTGCGGGCGGTGCGGTGTCGTCTTCGACGCGACCGTCGCGAAGGCGCACGATGCGGCGGGTACGCTCGGCGATATCGTGCTCGTGCGTGACGATGACGATGGTGATGCCCTCGGCATTGAGCTCCTGGAACAAGTCCATGAGCTGATACGAGGTTCGTGTATCCAGCGCGCCCGTCGGTTCGTCGGCGAGGAGCAGCTTGGGTCGGGTAATGAGAGCGCGAGCCACGGCCACGCGCTGCCGTTCCCCGCCGGAAAGCTCCGCGGGAAGATGCTGCGCCCGCGCACCAAGGCCAACCCGCTCGAGATATTCGAGGGCAAGCTCATGACGGGCTTTGCGGGCCACACCCTGGTAATAGAGCGGCAGTGCCACGTTCTCCAGCGCGGTCTTGAATGACAGCAGGTTGAACGCCTGGAAAACGAAGCCGATGAAGCGGTTGCGATAGCGCGCGGCTTCACTCTCGCGCAGGTCGCGGATCAAGCGCTGATCGAGGTAGTAGCTCCCGCTATCGTATCGATCGAGGATGCCCAGCACGTTGAGCAGCGTCGATTTGCCGGAACCCGACGAGCCCATGATGGAGACGAGCTCACCTGCCGCGATCTCTAGATCGATCTCGCGCAACACCTGAACGGCGTCG
>DASQDA010000977.1:0-3160 GCA_035634435.1 Polyangiaceae bacterium | reverse complement strand
CTCGTCGACGTCGTCGCGCCGCTTCTCCACATCGCCGAGGTCATGACGTTGCGCGAGCAGGGTGACTGCATTTCTGCTGAGTTCACCTATGAGTACCAGTTGACCAGAAGAGAGAGTGAGCTCGTCGCTCTGACCGCTCGCGGGCTCCAGAATTCCGAGATAGCGCTGCTCATGGGCGTCTCCGTCAACACGGTGCGCAACACTCTCGCCCGCATCTTCGAAAAAGTAGGCGTGTCCAAGCGCGCGGAGTTGGCGTACGTGGCGACGCGTTCGAGCATCCAAGGGGCGGCGTCGCGCAGCAACGAGAGCAGCCGAAAGTCGGCAGATGGTTTGCACGTGTTCAGGGCTTGCGTTGAGAAGGCGTCAACCCGCCATCGCGTCAATGCGCGGGAACGGAAGCAGAGCACGAGCACTACCTCGATTGTCTACTCCCCACCGCTGGTGTGAGTCGCCGTCAGAGGGAAACTCGAAGCGCTACGCGCTTCGTATGCACGACTGGGAAGACCCCCGCTGTCAGCAAAAACGGACATGCAGTGGGGTGCGCTCTCGAGTAGACATGGGTGAACCGGGTGACGCCAGCCAGTTGGCGGCACCATCAAATCAAGGGGGTCATGATGCGACAAATCGAACGATTGACGAACGTACACAGAACAATCTTTGCGATGGCGGCGGGCGTCACGCTGTCCTTCTCGCTCGGCTGCAGCGTAGAGGCCAATTCGAGCACGGAGCCAGATGGGGCCGCTACGGTTGAGACCAGCGAAGATGGCCTGCTCCTCGAGTCGACGAGCATCGAGGGGGGCCTGCGCGGGTCGTTTGTCTCGCAAGGGCGAACTATCCATTTCGCCGCAATCCGCGGTGAAAAGAATCCGACGGACGCGCTCGACCCTTCTCCGCCCGAGTATGCGATCGACGCGAGATTTGCCGACGCGGACGGCCACAGCATCATCGTCAGTGGCGGAGGAGCTCAGCTGACGCAGGAGGGCTGGGAAACGGACGGCGCGGGTACCGATCCTGAAGCTCGTACGCTGGACATCAGCGTGCTACCTCGCGTGGTGGACGCGCTTCGCGCAGCTGAGCTGCCGGACAATCTGACTCTGGAGCTACAGACGTTGGTCGAGCTTGGCGAGTCGGTTCGGGACGCCCAGCTCGTGGTGAAGCCGGAAGGTCAAGTAGCTCAAGCGTGCACGCCCGCCTATCAACACGAGATGAGGTTCCGCAACAAAGCGGCGTTCGGGATTGCGGGCAACCATACGGCGGTCAGGCTCGACTCCTGGTACTTGAATAGCGCGTGCACGTGGATATACCAGGGCTGGGCGCAGTCATGCAATCACGGCACTTGCGCTGCCGATCGCGCGATGACCGACTTTTGCTACTGGGTTAGTCCGATGCGCTCTTATGCGTGGCCGGTCTTCCAGCGTCACAGCGCGGGCTCGTCTGCTTGTTCATCGCCCTACAATGCGTTTTCCATGGGTGGGGCGCACAACTGCAACGACGCCACGTACTTCCAGGGGTACAATATCCGCTTGAACACCAGTTACTCGACGGCAACCGGTCCGCACAACATCTGCGTCGATAGCACTTGGCACTTGTACTCACCAAGCTGCACCGGGGCGCGGGGAGCTTCCTTTTGAGAATACGGATCATCCTCTTTACCGCGGCGCTGACTGCGTTCGCTTGCGGGCGCCAAGCTGCTGAAAGCCCAGCGGCTGCGACGTCACCGGGGACACAACGTCAGGACTCTCTTCGGTTGGAAAAGGCCGACGCCGCGAGTGGTCTTTCCGGTACCTTCGAAAAGAACGGCGTCGTCCTTCGATTCATGGCGCTGCGAAGGGAGCGGGCGCAAGATTCTCTCGCGGGAGATCCGAGCGCGGAGCCATATATCGTCAGCGTGACGATTGAGAATGGCCGGGGAGAGTTGCTGGTATCGACGGGTGATCCAGGGCCTAGCGCGCCTGACTCTACGCCACTGGCTCCAGAGCGCCGAGAGGTTGAGCTCCGAATGGTCGTCGCCTTGGGTGATGCCATTCAAGTGCGAACCCTCCCGAGCGCTCTGGAGCCAGAGCGAAGGGCACTCGTGCAGGCTGCACAAGGCACGGCCGCGGGGTCCGGCAGACCCCCGCAGCCTGTCTCACCGTGATGAATCGACGTACCGCGCTCGGTGAGCGTTGCACCTTGGCTCGTGGCGCATGTCCGATGCACTGAATCGCGTGACGTCGCGGCTTCGACTGTTGCTGCTGCAGCTCGCAATCGGGTGTGCACCGGCCCCGGAGCAGAGCGGGCAGCAAGCGTGTGAAATCGTCGGCGGCAATCACGATCCGGGCCGCCCATTCGTGGTTGCCATAGCGGATGACCAGAACGTCGTCCGTTGTACGGGCGCGGTGGTCAGCCCGCTGCGGGTAGTGACCGCGGCTCACTGCCTCGTAGACGGTGCCGAAGCGATGCGAGTTTACCTGACCGCATCGGAGCCGGCGCTGGAGGTCTCGAGAAGCACGGTCCACCCTGAGTTCTGGTCGGGCCCATTGGCTCGAGAGTTTAGGTACGATCTGGCGCTTCTGACCCTGCCTGAAGCCACGAGCATCGAGCCGGTTGTCTTGGCTGACTCCTCGCCTCGCGAAGACCAGCCCGTGAGCATCGTCGGATTCGGCCGAACGGAGGCGAGCTGCGCGGGGGCCGGAGCCAAGCAAGCCGGCACCATGGCCATTGCCGGCGTGAGCGAGCTGACGATGGAGCTTGCACCAGCCCCGGCAAGCTCTTGCTATATCGATTCAGGTGGACCGGTCCTGGCAACTTCCGAGGCCGGAGAGGACAGCCTTGTCGGCATCATCAGCACGGGAAGTGCCACGTGCCGAGGCAGCTCGGTGGCGACGCGCGTCGACGTTGTTCGCGAGTTCATCTTGGCAGCCGAGCCGTGATGCGCGGCGCGCACCTCTGTGGTCGCGGGTGCCGTTTTGCACGAAGAGCATCGTCCCGGCTGAACGCCCGTCAAGTCGAGCCGTGTGTTGGTGCTCTGGTGAGCGCCGCGTAACCCAGCAGTGCTGCGATCACCTCGCGCTGCGTACTCGTGCCCGTTTTGCGACCAATCCGTGCCCAATACGTAGCTACGGTGCGCGCTCCACACCCAATAAGGGAGCGATCCACCGTTTGTGTAGAGTACATCCGT
>DASQDA010000976.1:0-12506 GCA_035634435.1 Polyangiaceae bacterium | reverse complement strand
GGCGCAGCTCTGGCGCAACGGGCGCGATAGTTGTTGTGCGTTGCACGCCGACCCGCCTGGCATTTCGGACACGCTGTCGGCCCGCGCCTGGGCGCGCGCAACGGTCCGCTTTTCGGTCTTCTTGACGAAGAAGAAGCCCACCCCGATTCCTACGGACGCCAGGGTCCATGCCGATTCGGCCACCAACACGTAGGTTCGAGTGGAGATGGATGTGTTGTGCTCGGATGCCGGCTTTGGCGCCGGGCGCGGGGCCCGCTGGCGGACCGGACCTGGAACCGGTCCCTCAAGCAGTGTTGCCGGCACGAGCTCCACGGTTACCGTGCGTCGCTCTCCCTCTTGAATGGACACCTCTTCACGAAAGTCCTCGTATCCGGCGGCGCGAATATAGATGCGGTGAGTGCCCGGATTGACGGGCGCCCGTCGTCCCAATACGGAGCGCGCCATCGCACGCCCGTTTAGCTCGAGCTGCAGGCTCGAAACCTCGGCGGGGGCGACGATGAGCAAGCTAGGAATCCGTGCTTCGAGCGAGCTCCGCGCCTTGGCGAGCAGATCCTCCACGTCGGGTGCCTTTGCGCCCGCGGCGATCAGGTCCTGAGCTCGGCCGTACTCGAGGTTGGCCTCCACCAGCCGACCGAGCCTCTCGAGGCAGTGGGCAAGATGAAAACGTAAACCGGGAGTTTCCTTGATGAGGAGCGCGTCGTTCAACTTCGAGGCGGCCAGCTCCCAGCGCTGCGCCTCCTCGAGAGCTCTCGCCTCGTCGAACAACCGACGCGCGACGACGAGCTCCGTGGCGGTTGGCTCAGCAGCAGCTGGCGCAACGCAGAGCCCGAGGGTCACCGACAGCAGAAGGGAGCGCCGCAAGACGGCGGAGGAACGGCGGCAGTGGGTCATGTTATCGTTGCGGAGATGGGGCGCGGCCAGGAGAATGCTCGGATCCAGGGCTCCCTGCGTCAAGCTCATCGGCTTCCCCGCGACGTAGTTGAGCGAGCGTTTCCAGCAGGCCTCGAGCGGCCCGTGCGTCGGGCTCGTGGAGCGAGGGCCTAGGCCGGGAGCGACTCACGGCAGCAGCAGGCGCTGCCCCACGTTGATGACCGCGCCTTTGCGCAGCTTGTTCAGGCGCTCGAGAGCCTCAGCCGAAACGCGATAGCGCTGGCCAATGCTCGAAAGCGTGTCGCCCTGCTTGACCAAGTGACTGCGCGGCACGGCGCTCGGCGTGGGGGGTACCCGGAGCTGCTGCCCTCTTCGAAGCAAGTGGCGGCGATCGATCCCATTCAGACGCGCGATCTCCGCGACGCTCGTGCGGTGCTGCTCGGCGATCTGATGCAGACTTTCGCCCGTTGAAACTGCGTGAAAACGCGCCGGCGGCTCCTCGGAGGCTGCAAGCGCTTCCCGCGATAAGAGCTCGACCACAATCCGGCGCGACTCAGGGAGGTGAGCAGCGACGGCTCGCCGCACTGCGCCGCCGTCGACGCTGGCATGACGCGCAAGCTCCGCCCGAGGATCGAGCGGCGATCCTGCCAGCTCGCGCCGGCCAAACCAGCGCGCCTGGCCCAAGCTGGACTCGAGCTCCCGGGCCAAGCGTCCAGCGAGCGCGCGCCGAGCGCGCTCGAGCTCCGTGGCCGTCATGGGTGTGCTCCTCAAGCGCGCCACGGCGACTTCGATGGCCTTGGCCAGCTCGCGCGCTGTGCTGTTTGCGACACCTTGGATCCAGATCCCCATCAGCGCCCAGTCAGCGTGGTTGTCGAAGGTGTAGCCAAACTGCGCCGCCCTGCCGCGACCCCAACTGTAGCTGACAAGCCCGCCAGCCCCGGCGAGTCGTTCGGCTGCGAGCTCGAGAGCGGCGTGCTCGGCAGCGCCGGGGCCGGGCACGATGGCGGCCCGCGCGATCCAGGCTCCCAGGGCGTCGCGCTCCGGCAGAGCCAGGAAGCGAGGGCTCGTTTGGCGTGGTGGAGGCACTGCGTCCGCCGGCGGTGCGCCCCGCTTGCCGGACGACAACCCAGCGTAGTGCTGAAAGATCAAGGCCTTGGCGGTAGCGACCTCGAAGCCGCCAGCGAGGGAGACCACGGCCTTGCCGAGACCGTAGTGTTCAGTCGCGAAGCGCCGAGCGTTTGCCGCGTCCAGGCCCTGAACGACAAACGCGCTCGACGCCACCTGTGCCGCGGGGTTGGCCAGCCAGCGCGTTCGGCGGTGCAGGTGCTCGGCCACGCTCTCCTCCGCTCCGAGTGACAAGCTGCGCAGGCCCGCGGCAAAGCGGTCGACGTCCAGCGCCCGCCCACCGGTGCGACCCGCTTCGGCTTGCAAGAGCGCCGGTAGCTGATCGGCGGCAGCTGCACTACAAAACTGGGCCCATTCGTTGGTGACGCGGTACTCGCGAACAATCGAGCCCAGTCTCATGCCCTCGGGCTCCGTCGCCCGGTGCAGCGCCGCCGCCACTGCGTGTGCCAAGCGGCCGCCGTTTTCCGCATCGTGAGCCCAGCCGGCAGGGAAAGTGCTGCACACTGCGACCGTCGAACGAGCTGGCTCGGACGCCAGCACGACTCGGGGGCCGCTGTCCCAGCTCCAGAGGTCCGGCGCGGGGGGCAGAGGCTGTCCGCTCGCGAGCGCGCCTCGGCACAGCAGAGCGAGACTCCCCCAGCAGACGAGGCGGGCGCGCATGGGGCGCGGTAGCACATTCGAACGGTTTATGGCTGCTTCGGGGTTCTCAGACCCCAAAAAACTTTGGCCAGAATCTGGACGCACGGAGCCAATGAGGCCATGTTCGGCGCGCGTGACGGTGCGCGGCACGGCTCTGTTGATTGGAATGCTGCTCTTCTCCGCATCTGCGGCTGGAGAGAGCGCAGCGGTCCGGACTCACGTCGTGCACGAGGGACAGCGTCTCGGCAGCATCGCCAAGCGGTACCAGGTCACTGTGGAAGCGTTGAGTGCCGCCAACGGGCTCAAGAACCACCTGATTCGACCCGGACAGAAGCTCGTCATTCCCGCTCGGGACGACCCCGACGGTAGCCGCGCACGCGCCCAAAACGAGGGCGCAACCAACTCGGGCGGTGTCCGGCGACGGTCCGCGACGGAGCCCGCTCAGGCCGCTGCGCTGCCCGCCGCGCGAACCCACCGGGTGGAGAGCGGGCAGCGATTGGAGCTGATTGCGCGCCGCTATGGGGCAAGCGTCGAGGCGATCTGCGACGCCAACGGCATCCAACCCACCAGCCGCATCAAGCCGGGACTGGTGCTCTACATCCCAGATGTCAGCGGCAAATCAGCGCCCTTCCGGCTCCAGACGCCCGCCTCAGGGCGCCGGGCGTACTTCAAGGCCCCCAAGCGCAAGGGGTACCTGCAGATCTACGGCTACAACCTGCGCTGGCAGGGGCACGTCTTCGACAAGAAGGGGCGGCTCTTGCCAGCTGCGGGAGCCGGCGTTGCACGTGTGCTCGGGACCGGTGGCAAGCACCCGAAGCTCGACGACCGACTCCTTCGCCTGCTCGTCAAAGTGAGCGACAGCTTCGGCGGGCGGCCCATTCGCATCGTCAGCGGATACCGGACCGCATCCTTCGTCCAGGACTCACGCCACAAGCTGAGTCGTGCGCTCGATTTTAGTATTCCGGGTGTCCCCAACGAGGTGTTGCGCGACTACCTGCGCAGCTTCCCAAACACCGGGGTTGGCTACTATCCGAACTCCAGCTTCGTACATCTCGATGTGCGCCCTTATTCTGCCTACTGGGTGGACTACGCGGGACCCGGCCAAGCCCCACGTCGAAACAACCGGGTCGCCTCCGCCGCACGCGCGCGTTCCTCGGAGCTCGAGCACCACGAGGAGCACGGGGCGGTAGCACAACGACGCGAAGCGCCGCCGACCGCGCTCACGGAGCACGCGGGCTCCCTCCCCGCCGTCACGGACACCGAGGGCGATTCCAACCCTGCACTGGCCTTGCCCCGAGCCACGCTGTCGCCCCGAGCGACCGAACGCCTCGAGGTCGGCAGTGACCCTTCGCTGCATCCCTGAGTCGTCGCAGCCGGACGCATGACCTTGGGCTCGAAGCCGGAGGAATCGTTGCGCGTCGCGCCAGGAGCGGCCTTCCAATCGCGTGACTTTCGCTGGTTTCAGGCGGCGCGGGGCGTGGGCGTCAGCGCCTACCAGATGCAGAGCGTCGCTATCGGTTGGCAGGTCTATGCCCTGACAGGCAATGCGCTCGACCTGGGGTTCGTGGGGCTTGCGCAATTCTTGCCCGCGGTGCTGCTGTCCCTTTTCACTGGCCACGTCGCGGACCGCTATGACCGCCGTCAGGTGATACTTGCCTGCTATGCGTTGCTCGCCTGCGCGTCGCTGACGCTGGCGCTGGTGATGAGTCTGCCGCGGCCGAGCTTGCCGTGGGTCTATTGCATTCTCACAGTGGTGGGTTGTGCGCGGGCATTTTCGGGCCCGGCTTCGCAGGCGCTGATGCCGAATCTGGTGCCGCCGCAGCACTTCACGAACGCGGTGGCCTGGAGCTCGGGCCTCTTCCACGTGGCCGTCGTGCTCGGGCCAGCGCTCGGTGGGCTGGGCTACGGCGTGCTCGGACCGGTCCGTCTGTTCGTGCTCTGCGGCCTGCTCGAGCTCGGTGCGCTGCTGTTGCTTCATCGCGTGACGCCACGCCCGTCGCGTCAGGCGCTCGGTCGCTCGTTCGCCGACCTGCTTGCCGGGCTGCGCTTCGTGTGGCGCCAGAAGCTCGTGCTCGGCGCCATTTCACTGGACCTTTTCGCCGTGCTCCTGGGGGGCGCGGTCGCTCTCTTGCCGATCTTCGCGCGTGACATTCTGCATGTCGGACCGGCTGGCCTTGGGGTGCTCCGCAGTGCGCCGGCCTTCGGAGCGACGCTCGTGGCTCTGGTGCTCGCCTTCCACCCGCTGCGCCAGCGCGCGGGAGCGGCACTGCTGGGCTGTGTGGGCATCTTCGGGGTCGCCACTATCGGATTTGGTCTTTCGCGGAGCTTTCTCCTGTCGCTCACTCTGCTCGCGATCGCCGGAGCCGCTGACATGGTCAGCGTCTACATCCGACATACCCTGGTTCAGCTCAACACACCCGATGTCATGCGCGGCCGGGTGGCAGCCGTAAACCTCGTTTTCATCGGTGCCTCCAACGAGCTCGGGGAATTCGAATCGGGCCTGACCGCCGCCTGGCTGGGGGCTGTTCCCGCGGTTCTACTCGGCGGAGCTGGCACGTGTCTGATCGTCGTGCTCTGGGTGTTTCTCTTTCCAGAGCTGGCTCGCACGAGCCGCCTGGACGGCCGAGACGGCTCGCTCGCCTGAGCGCTCTCGCGAGCGGGGCCTTCGTGTAGAGTGGAGCCATGGCGCCCGTTTGCCGTGGCTTGCGCAGCTGGAGCGCGCTGGTGATGCAGGCGGCGAAGAACCCTGCAGGGGTGCCATGAGCCAGCAGCCAATTGCCACCGGCTATTGCCTCGGAGGGCGGTTTCGCATCCAAACGCTACTCGGCTCTGGCGAGCTCGGCGCTGTCTACGCCGCCAGCGATCAACACGGCGAGCGAAGCTGCGTCGTCAAGGTGCTCGCGCGGGAGGTGCTGGCCCGGCCTGCCGCGTGGAGCACCTTCCAGAGCACCTCACGGACGGTCGGCGCTCTGGCCACCGACGCCATCGCCCGGGCGAGCGATTTCGGTATCGACGCCAATTCGGGGCAGCCTTTTTACGCGAGCGAGCACATCATGTTTCGGAACCTGGTGCAGCTCGTGCGCGAGGGCGGCCCCCTGACGGTGTCCGCGTGGAGCACGGGGCTCTCCACGTTTTCCCGCTCGCTCGCACTGGCGGCGACGCATGGCATCGCGCATGGCGACTTGAAGCCGCACAACTTGTTCCTCGCGCCACAACAGCCACTCTGGGCTCGCATCACGGACTTCGGCATGGCCGACTTGCGCCGCGCCTGTCCACCGGTGGAGGGTCCCGCCGCGATCGGTTGGTGCGCTCCAGAACAGCTGAATGGTGCGGCGCAATCGCCGCGCGGCGACGTCTTTGCGCTCGGGCTAGTCAGCTTTTACGTGCTCACCGCCCGTCACGCTTTGCGCGCCATGTGGACCGCGCAGCCGGCGGCCGGCGCCGTCCTGCAAGAGCTGCTCAGCCCGCGTGCGCCTGCGGCGCAGCACGCAGTTGCAATGGGCGCAGTGCTGCCCGCCGCGTTCGACGCCTGGTTCGAGCGCACGCTGCACCCGGAGCCAGAAGCACGCTTCGAAGATCCAGCAGAGGCAGCCGCCACGTTTGCGGCACTGGCCGTGCGCGCCGGGTTAGCGAGCGAGCCGCCACGGCACAGCACGCCGGGAGCCGCATCGACCCGCTCACCCCCGCAGATCAATTTGACGCTGCCGCGCGAGTCCGTCGATGCCTATCCAATCGCCGCCACTCGCAAGGACGCAAGTGACCACACGCCCAACCGCATGCACACGGTGGAGGCGCCTCCCATCGGACAGCAGGTCGTCCTGGCCGAGACCATCTCCAACTTCCCTGCCCAGGAGGCCCAGGCGACACCTCCGCCGCCGCCGATCACGCCCCTCTCGAGCAGGGCACCCGCGCTGCCCGGGGCAGCCGCACAGGGCCGCCGCTGGCTGCTTGTAGGGCTGGCGACGGCTCTGCTCCTGCTCGGGCTTCTAGCGTGGGCGGCGTCGCGGTGGCTCTCTACCCGAGCCGCCGATCCGGACGCGCTCCCCCCGCCGTTGCCGGACCTCGGTGAGCCGCTGCGACCAACATCGGTACCTCCAGCAAATGCCGCAACGGTGCGTTTTCGCTGCGTGCCCGAGGGTTGCGAACGCATCATCTGTGATGGCCAAGCCCTGGCGCCGGGTGTGAGCGAGGCTCACCTGATTCCCGGCAAACACAGCTGCAGCGCCGCCCGCCAAGGCTTTCGCACCGCGAGCATCGTGCTCGACGTGCGGGCAGGACAGAACGAACAAGTCATCTTTCAGCTACTGCGCAACTGAGCGCTGCCTCAGCCGCCACGCAACAGCAGCACCTTGGGCTCGCTCAGCTCCTCCATCGCGAAGCGAACGCCTTCCCTGCCCAAGCCCGAGTCCTTGACACCGCCGTACGGGTAATTGTCCACCCTGAGGTTCGGCGCATCGTTGACCAGCACGGCGCCAAAGCTCAAAACGTCATAGGCGCGCAGCGCGTGATCCAGGCGTGGCGTGAACACGGAAGCCTGGAGCCCGAAGCGCCCGGCGTTGGCGCGGTCGAGCGCGGCCTCGACGCTCGCTGCCGACTCCCGCACCGGCACGGGACCCAACACCTCCTGATCTCGCACGCGCATTCCGGCGAGAGTGCCGGTGACGATGGTAGGCCCGAGCAGCTGCCCATCGACGCGACCACGCGTCAACAAGCGTGCACCGCCCCGCTCGGCCTCGTCGATCCATTCCAGCACGCGTTGAACGTGCTTCTGCTCGATGAGCGGTCCTATGACGGTCGCGTCGGCAAGTGGATCCCCCACCACGAGCGCCTCGGTCTGTGCAACGAAGCGCTCCACGAAAGCGTCGAACACCTTCGCGTGCACGAACACGCGCTGTGCCTTGATGCACGTCTGACCCGCGTTCGACCATGCGGCATCGACGATCCGCGGCATGACCGCATCGAGGTCGACCCCCTCGTCGACGATGCATGGAGCATTCCCCCCGAGCTCGAGCAGCACGTGTTTCTTGCCTGCCAGTTGCTTGAGCTTCCAGCCGAGCGCGTCGCTCCCGGTAAAGCTCAACACCTTGGGGCGCTCGTCGCGCACCAAGGTTTCGCCCACCTCCGGCGTGCAATGCACGACGTTGAAAGCGCCTGCTGGCGCTCCGGCGGCGTCGACGAGGTCCGACAGCAAGTGCGCCGTGAGGGGAGCCTGCTGGGCGGGCTTGAGCAGCACGGAGCTGCCTATCGCGAGCGCCGGTGCCAGCTTGTGTGCGACCAGGTTGAGCGGGAAGTTGAAGGGCGAGATGGCGGCGATCGGGCCGCGCGCAACGCGCCGGAACACACATAGCCGGCCTTCCAGACCCGGCTGTTGATCGACAGGCAAGAGCTCCCCGCCGAAGCTGCGCGTTTCCGCGGCTGCCAGCGAGAAGGTGGTGATGGCGCGCAGCACCTCCGTCCGTGCATGGCGAATGGGCTTGCCGCTCTCGCGTGCGATCAAGCGGGCCAGCGCGTCCGATTGCTGCTGCAAACCGGCGACGATGCCTTCCAGCAGGCGTACTCGCTCGTGCGTCGCCAGACGCTGCATAGCGGCGAAACCTTGCACCATGCTGCCCAGAGCCGCCTCGATGTCGTGCGCCGACCCTACACTCACCTCGCCCACTGGGGAGCCGTCATAAGGGCTGCAAATCACTGCGCTCTGGCTGGTCGCGCATGACTGTCCGTGGATCTTGGCTCGGTAAAGCATGTTTCACCTCCCTTGTGGTACGTCAGCTACTGAGCAGCTCGTTGTAGACAACTTCGAACGCGCGTGCGCGAGTGTGCGCGTTACACGCGGAATTCGGGGTTAATTGCTATAACACTGCACGTTTACACATACCCTGGGTGTAACGAAACTTATGGCCGAATGACACTCTACTTGGCCCCATGTGCCTTTCAGGTAGACAGCTCGAAATAGCGTCCCTTATAACTTAGGCCCAGATGCGTATCCTCGCGGCCCTCGTACTCGGCTACTACATGGTGGTCGGGCGCGTCGGGGCGGAGCTCGGAGGCACCAACGGCGTCCCCCCGACCCTGCCGACTGGCATGACCGACCGAGCGCGCAACGAGCTTGATCGCGCGTTGGGGCTGTCGCTGTCGCGAGCTGAGCGGCGCGAGGCGCTCGAGCCCCCGCGCCGGCGCGTGACGCGCGGCGGCCGGGTCATCTCCATCGCCGAGGGTTGTGCTTCGGTGGCGGAGCCCTACGATCTCGTCATTCACTTCCACGGCGCGCCGCCGGCCATGGAGGCCGCGGTTGACAAAAGTGGCGTCGGGGGCGTGCTGGCCATTCTCAATCTTGGCAACGGCTCCGGCAAGTACGAGGACGCGTTCCAGTCTGCCGGGGCTTTCCCCGAGCTGTTGACGCGCATCTCCGAGGTCGTCGCCGAGATGTGCCCCGGCGCAAGCAGGCGCACGCGGCGCATCGCCTTGACCGCATGGAGCGCGGGCTACGGCGCCGTGTGGCGCATCATCGATCGCAGCGAGGATGCCAACCGGGTCGACTCGGTGTTGCTCGCTGACGGTCTGCACGCCGGTTTCGAGCCCGACAAGAAGGCCGCGCGCGCGGTCAACGCCGCGCAGATGGCAGCCTTCACCTTGTGGATGGAGCGCGCAGTGGCCGGCGAGAAGCTGATGGCCATCACGCATTCGGCCATCGCAACGCCGTACGCCAGCACCACGGAAACAGCGAGCTTCCTGCTCGCGCAGGAGAACGTGCCGCGTGTGCCGGTCAATGCGCCGGGGCCCCGCGCGGGCATGCAGTGGCTCTCGCGGGCCGATCGAGCCAGCCTGCACGTGCTGGGCTTCGCCGGCGAGGACAAACCTGCTCATTGCGACCACTTGCACGCGATCGGCGATACGTTGTTCCCGCTGTTGCGCGAACGCTGGTCACGCTGAGCCTCAGCGCGGCTGCGGCTCGAGCGGGTCTGGCGCTCGATACAGGCCATCGCCGTCCGCGTCCGCATAGATGGGGTTGGTGAACGCGAAGGGCAGCACGCGCCGACCGAAGAAGGGCTGGCTCATCGGTTGGTCGCCGCGCGCGATCACGACGACCCAGGCGTCTTGTCGCAGCTCGAGCTCGGTGTCCCAGCTCACGCGTCGCGCTCCGGGGGGCAGCACCGCCACGCGATGCGATGCAGCCAAGACGCCGTTTACCCATACGTCGAAGCGCTTGACGTCGACCCAGCTCGGCGCGCGCGCCTCGACCTGCAGCGTGAGCCGACGCCCGCTCACCGTGTCGCCGGGACCTCCGGTGCCGTTGGCCGCCACGGCCAGGAAAATGCCGTTCGAGACCATCGCGTGTCCTTCTCTGACGGCGCGGGCCACTGCCAGCGGATCTACGGACCCCACACGATCGTCCGGTATTCGCACGTAGGTGCGCGGGTAGCCCGCCCAGTTGATGATCAAGCGGTGCGAGTCCGAGTTGCCGGTTGCCGTGTAGCGATGCCCAAAATTCAGCAGCAGGAAGTACTCCTGCAAGTTCTCGTCGATGAGCTTGCCGGACTCTAGATCATAGCCGTTGACCACCTCGACTGCATCGAACTCCAGCGACGCATCCTCGGCTTCTGCCACGCCGGTTTGGCGGTTCAACTCGATGCGGTTGAAGTAGCCCACGCCGGGCATCCGCGGGTGATTGACCTGGATCACGGCGAAAGGCGCGCGGGCTCGCACCGCAGCGAAGATTTCGAGCGGGGTAACGCGGCTGTAGGCCGGCGGTGGCGCCCCCACCGGATAGGGATAGGCGTTGAAGTGACCCCAGGTGCCGGTCGTTATCTCCACCCCGCTCGCCGTGCCAAGCTCGTCTTCGGCGCGGTGGTGCGCGACGGCAGCGCTGTAGTCGGTGACCTCGTTGTGGTCCGTGGCGACGGCGAACTCGACGCCTTCGGCCAGCAGCGACAACACCCTGTCTTCCAGGCTCACGTTCGAGTCGTGCGACGGCGCGGCGTGCAGGTGAAAGTCACACGCGACCCAGCCGCCGGTCTCCACCACGCGCGGCAGGACGCCGCGTAAGGTGGCGCCGGTGTCACCATCGACCTCCACCTCCTGATCGAGGAGCTCGTACTCGGATCCGTGTGTCACCACCACGCGGTAGCGCCCGGGTGGAAGCTCGATTTCGCCCTCGCCCGTGCGCGTGTAGACCACGTTGCGAGCACCGCTACCGCGCTCGACGGGCCCAAGCTCGGGGTCCTTGGTGGGCGCGATACCGCGCAGGAGTAGTCGCGCTGCCAGCGCAGCCCCGTTGTCATCGGTGACCACGAAGCGGAGACGACCCGGCACGGGCGCCAGCAATACGGGGGTGACCGGTGGCTTGCCGGCCTCCACGCTCACCTCTGCCTCGTCCTCGCCGCCTGGCGAACGTAGAACCAGGCGGTAGTCGCCCGTGGGCAGCGGCAGAACGTATTGGCCGTTGGCGGCTGCCCGTACCGACAGCGCTGGCTTGCCGTCGGGAAACAGCGCCTCCACGATGGCCCAGGCAGGCGCTGGCTGCAAAACCCCCTCGACACGCCCAACCTTCTTGCCGAGCGAGCGAAACGCGAGCTCCGCTGCCGCGCTCAAGCTTCCTTCCACGGCGATCAGGTCACGGCGGTGCACCAGCGTTGCGCCAGCGGCCACGTTACCGAGGCGCGAGAGCGTCTCTTGCCCGAGCTGGCCGATGCGATCGAAGAAGAACGCCGCCTCCGCTGGACCTTCGGGAAACGCGAGCGCGTACGAGAGTCGTTCGCCTTGTCGCGCGATCCAGGACACCTCGGCGCGCGAGGTGTGCTTTGGAAAGCCGAGCCGAGGCGCAAAGGTGGAGGCCCCTGGCCAGCGTGTGCGTTCACCGATCTCCACGCCGAGCGCAATGCTAGGTCCCGCGTTGTGCAAGCGCGTGATGACCTGGATGACGTTCGATTGCGGGGCTGCGCGAAACTCCGTAGCCAGGCGGATATAGCCGTCTCGGCTCACCTGCTCGACGCTGAGAAACGGATAGGTGCTGTCCGTCACCAGAGTGACCGCCACCACGTTGATGATCAACGGCTTGCCACCAAGCCGGACGATGGTCCGCAGCTCCAGCAGCTCGTCCGCATGGAAGTCCTTGAGCGCTAGATCGAGCAGGGCACCATGGCGCGCCTGCCGCTCGGTTCCCGAGACGTTGCCGCCCATCACGTACGACAAACGCCCGTTCTGGACCAACAGATCGCCGCTGGCGCCGTCGATGGCTTCGCCCGCTGCGAGACCACCGGCCGGCACGCTCGACACCGTGACGCCCGCTTGCCGATAGGGCAGCGGGGGTGTGCGGGGCGGCGTGCGTTGCGCCGTACCTCCGAGCGCAACCCAGCCGACACCCGCAGCGAGAGTGACCGCCAGGACGGCCATGATGCCGCGACGCCACATTCAGTCTCCTCGCGACCCAGCAAGCAGAGGCAAAGGCCGAACGCGAAGCCGCCGCTGGCGGCCTATGGAGAGCGATTCGAGCGTCATGCAGCCGGAACTTACACCGAATGTTCCGCATGACTGACGGCAAAAGCCAGCAGCTTCCGGGCTCGCGCCCGCGTGGCGCGCTGCGGAGCTCGGAGCGTCGCACACCGCGCGTGGCAAGATGCGCTAAGACTGCGGCCCCTGAATGACGCCCCTGGAAACCGCCGTCCAACGCCGCCGTACGTTCGCCATCATCTCACATCCGGACGCTGGCAAAACGACCCTGACGGAAAAGCTCCTCCTGTTTGGTGGTGCCATCCAGCTGGCCGGCGCCGTCAAGGCGCGCGGTGAGCAGCGCAGGGCCCGCTCGGACTGGATGAAAGTGGAGCGGGAACGTGGGATCTCCGTCTCGGCCTCGGCGATGACGTTCGAGTTCGACA
>DASQDA010000975.1:0-3365 GCA_035634435.1 Polyangiaceae bacterium | reverse complement strand
GCACCGCCGCGCTCGCCGCCGTTTCCATGCGGCACAACGTTTCGATGGCCTCTTGTCGATCGATGTTCTGCGACAGCTTGTTGCCGACCAAGCGCTCCAGACGCTGCAGCTCCCGGTCGGAGACCCGGGGGGCCTCTTTCTTCTTCTTCGAGAAAAGGTCGAACAATCCCATAATTAAGCCTGCCGTCAGCGCCAGAGGATGGCCGCCATATAGCGCGCATCGCGACGCAATTCACGGGAAGAACCCCGCGTCGGGCATTCGCGTAGGAATGCCCGCTCTTGGTTGCTGCCGCCGCCTCCCCACGGAGTGGCGACGGAGAGAGCGTCAAGGGAGCGGAACGGCGTTGAGCACCACCGAATTGCCGCGGAGCTGCACCTGGTAGCGGACGGGACGGCCGTGCTTCTGCGCCATCTCTTGCTCGCTCGTGCGAATCTTGCTCGAGAACGCCTCGAACGTGATGTGGTCGACCGGGTCGCCCAGCTGCCGCTTGGCGGAGATGTACTCCTTGTAGAGCCGCTGGTAGTAATCCGACGACGGCTCGCTGGCGAGCGCCGCTGCAACCGAGGGGTCCGCTTGGCCTGAGACGGCGCTCTCGTCG
Source organism: Polyangiaceae bacterium (assembly GCA_035634435.1). GTDB lineage: Bacteria > Myxococcota_A > Polyangia > Polyangiales > Polyangiaceae > PMG-095. Next base: position 2,766 of record DASQDA010000975.1, on the reverse strand, counting down.
ACGCTCAAGGCCTCCTGGAAGTCTTGAGCCCGCGGGGCGTGGGAAGGGCGTCCCTGCTCGTCGGTAGTGTCCTCCGCCACGCCCATCAGCGCGTTGAGCAACGAGTTAATCCGAAACACGAGGCCCCCGAGCTCGTCGTGCTCGAGCTGAAAGCGCAGGTCCGAGTTGCCGTTGATGATGGCGAGCAAGCCGTCTTCGAGCTCGGAGATTGGGCCCGAGATGTAGTTGCCGAGCAGGACGCCAGCGAAGACGACCAGCAGCAGGCCAAGCAACGTCACCGCGAGCACGGGCCAGAGCAGGCTCGTGACGCTGCCGACCAGCGAGGAGGCAACGGCTGCAACGAGCACAGCAGGCTGCTCGGTGTAGCTGCCGAGCGGAATGGCTCCGTAGACGTGATCGGCGACGTCGGCGTGCACCACGGCCCCGGTGCTCATGGCCGAGCGCGACGCAGCCGCCACGGCGGGGCTGTTGATTGCTTCGATGATGTCGGGGTTGGCGTTGTTGCTATCAGCGAGCACCTCGACACGGCCCTCGGTGACCACCTGAAACACCAGTACGTGGCCGCTCGTCAGCTGGCTAGTGCGGCTCATGCGCTCGTCGTTGAGCGGAGTCCCGACGATGACGGCGCCGAGCACCTTGTCGTTTTCGCCGTGCAGCGGCGCATAGCTGACGAGCAGCTGCTCTTGCCGCTGTCGATTGAGCCAAACCGCGCTGCCGGTCGTGCCGTCCTTGAGAGCCTGCCCCAAAGCTGGATAGGCCGCGGCGATGTTCTCACCTCGCATCAGCGCCGACCCGTTGCGCCCGATCGCCAGGCCCTGATCGTCGACGAACAGCACGAGCGTTGGCGCCATCTTCGCGAACGAACGCTCACCAACGGCTGCGTCTCGCAGTCGATTGGCTTCCACGGTTGCAGCCTCGGAGCGCGCTTGAGGCGAGCTATTGTTGTACACCGAGCTCAGCGCACCCGACTTGGCTTGGCGCTCCAGCCACCGTTCGAGCCGCAGCCCGTCCAGGGCGAGCTGGGAGCTGGCAGCACGCAGCGCCTGCTCGACCTCCAGCTTGCGCTCGGCGGGATTGGCGACGATGTCCTTCAGCGAAGTCGCGAGGAGTACATACGTGAGCAGGCCAACGATGATGAGGATTCCTGCGTTAACGACGATGATCTTCCAGCGCATTCTCGGCCCCTTGCGGTGTCCTTGCCGTGTCCTGCACAGCCGGTAGCACCTGCCTTACCGAGCGGACGTCCAGTCTCCAGACCGCACGACGCTCCGGCCTCACACGCTACTATTTACAGCGGAGAAGCTCTAGCCCTTCACTCTCAAAGAAGGCATGGCGATGAGCGCCAGCGTCGCCGCCGCCATGCGAGTTGTCACGCCGTCGCATGAAAACACGCGTACGCGGGCTGCTCGAGCGTGCGGCCGCCGCATCACCGGCTGACCGGTCGCGCCGACTCGCTCACATGCTAGTACATCGGCGATGTACGACGATGGCACATCCTCGTGCCGGGCAACGAACAAAGGCTCCTGTGCACCCCTCAGGCTGGAGGCGGCAGCGTGATTCACGCCGGAGTCCTGGTCGACGACCCGTTGTTTCTCGAACACCATGCGGCGGGGCCCCATCCCGAGCGACCGGAGCGGCTGCATGCGATGCGACGCGCGGTCGAACGCGCCGCCAACGTTTTGAAGCTCGAGCCGCTGGCGCAACACGATGCCAGTTTCGACGAGCTCGCGAGGGTGCACACGGACAACTACATCGAGCTCCTGGGCCGATCGGCCGGCGATTGGGGACAGCTCGACTGGGATACGTATCTATCGCCGCAATCCGTCGCGGCCGCGCGCCGCGCCGCCGGGGGCGCGGTCGCGCTGGCGCAGGCGCTGTGCAGTGGTCGAGCGAATCGCGGGGTCGCCCTGGTGAGGCCACCAGGTCATCACGCTCGGCCCGATACAGCAATGGGCTTTTGCCTGCTGAACAACGCCGCGCTTGCTGCGGCCCATGCCCGCGCGCTCGGCGCTGAGCGGGTACTGGTGCTCGACTGGGACGTGCACCACGGCAACGGGACGCAGGAAGCGTTTTACGACGACCCGAGCGTGCTCTTCGTCTCGCTGCACCAGTCTCCCTACTATCCCGGCAGCGGAAGCGAGCTCGAGGTAGGCAAAGGCGAGGGTCGCGGGTTCACGGTGAATCTCCCGCTGACTGCGGGCGCGGGAAACGCCGTGTACTTTGCCGCATTCGAACGCATCGTCTTGCCCATCGTCGCTCAATACCGGCCTACCCTGACCCTAATCAGCGCGGGATTCGACGCCCACGAGCGCGATCCGTTGGGCGGCATGCAGCTGACCGATGCGGCGTACTTTCGGCTCACGCGCGACTTGCTGCGCACGCTAGGGCCGGAGGCTCCGGTCGGCGTGGTGACCGAGGGCGGGTACGACCTGGCCGCTCTCGAGGGCTCCCTGTGGTCGACACTGCAGGCGCTGGGGGGAACGGAGCTACCCGTGTCGGCCGAGCTCGAGCTAACGCCCGCCCAGGACCGCGAGATCCAGAGGCTCGAACTGGCGGCCGGAGCTTATTGGCGTCTCGGGTGAGCATTCCGAGTTGCAGGCACCCCTCTGCGTGAGCTAAATGCCGCTGCCGCGGGTGCTGACCCGCGACTCTCTTTGGATACACGAAGGGCCCCTGTAAGGGCCAGTAGTCTGGTGGCCGTAGCTCAGTGGTAGAGCGTGGGATTGTGGCTCCCGAGGTCGCGGGTTCGATCCCCGTCGGTCACCC
>DASQDA010000974.1:0-3018 GCA_035634435.1 Polyangiaceae bacterium | reverse complement strand
CGATGACCTCGCGAAGACCTTCGACGGTGTTCGCGGGCAATTCGCTGTGGTCTCTCTTGGCGAGATCCAGGATCGTCGAGAGGGGTAGCGACCCGTCCAGGTGGACGTGCAGGTCCGTCTTGGGCAACGAATGCAGCACCTCGAACGGAACCAGCGGACTCGGCACGACGGAGTTGCGTAACATCGCCGAGTCTAGCACGCAGGCTGAGCGCCGGCAGCGACCCGCAAGGGTAAGCTCAGCGACCCGAGCGAGCGATCGCCACGCCCACTGCGGCGACCACGAGCAGGTAAGCCCACACTGGAACGCCGCGATTTCCCTCACCGCGGGCGGCGCGTTCCATCGCATCCTGAAAAGTCTCGGTCCGCTGAGCGCCGACGATCTGACGATCGCCGAGGTAGGTGGTCGGCAGGCCCTGGAAACCGACGTCACGCAGGATAGCGGCCTCCCGTTCGAGGCGTTGCTGCGTGGCGGCGGAGGTCAGGCAGGCGTCGAAGGCGTCGAGCGGGACTCCGAGTGTCGCTGCGTGTTTGCGGATGCTCGCGAGGCTCAGGTCCTCCGTCGTGAACAGGAACTCTGACAGCGCGTCCGCCTTGCCGCTGGGCTCGGCACAGACGGCGGCGCGCGCTGCGTCGCGCGCGTGCGGGTGCCGCTCGAGCGGCATGTTCAAACGCACGAACCGCACCCGATCGCTGTAAGGCTTCAACAGGGCTTTCAAGCGGTGGTGCAGCTCTCGGCAAAACGGGCACTCGAAGTCCGCGAACTCCACCACGTTGATCTTGCCCGCCTCGTAGTGCGCGCGAATGGCCTTCGGGATGGGAGGCGCGGGCTTGGCCAAGGGCCAAAAGGCGGGCGCGACCACGGCTAGCGCGCCGAGCGCAGCCCAGGTCCAAACCCGGACGGGCGCTTGTTGCTGCACCGCATCCGGGGGCGCCCGCAGCATGGCAACGCCGGCAGCACCCGCGGCCGTCGCTCCGATGTCGGCCACGATGCAAAGCCAGCACAGCTGGCGCAGGAAAAAGATCTGAGCCGCCAGCAGGCCGACGGCGACGATGGCCCCGACGATCGCCAGCGGCGCCGTCACCCGCGCGCTGCGCGTGAGCGAAAGCGCGAAGACGCTGGAAAACGCCACCAGCCCCAGATCGGGCAGCGACAAGCCGAGACCCCAGAGGTAGGCAATGTCGGTCCGGCGCAGCGCCGCGCAGCCGGATTCGACCCCACAGAAGGAGGAATCGATGCTGCGGTATTCGACGGCCAGAGCGGTCGCCGCGGCGAGCGCCATGAGGGTCGCGATCCGGAGCACGAGCAGGGCGGAAACGCGCGGCACGTCTCCGTTCGTATACGTCGGCGCCGCCGTTCGGGCCAGCCACGCTGCACGCAACCAGCGGCCGCTTCTCCGCAGGCTGGCCGGCTGAGGGCGAGCACGTTAGACGTGTGTCGAGGCACTGCGGTTGCTCGTCCCGGCGTTCGGCGACCACCTTGCCCGGCGGGCGACACGCGCGGCGGAGAAACCTCGGGCATCGCTGGTGAGGCAGGGCTATAGCGGCGCCGTTATGGTCAAAGGGATCCCCTCACGGGACAAGGTTCTGCGCTGCCTCGCCGAGGCAGGTCGGCCGCTGACGGCGCGGGACGTCGCTCTCGCGCTGGAGGTGCCCTCTGCCACGGTGCTGGCGAGCATGCTGGACGGCCTCACGCAGCGGGGCATCCTGCGGCGCGTGGGCGGCAACCGCTACGCCCCGGTGCGCAAGGACGCGGAGAGCGATCGCTGGGAGGGCAAGCTGAACATGAACCCCCGCGGCTTCGGCTTCGTCGGTTCGATGGGCAAAGAGGACGTGTACATTGCCCCGGAATCCATCGGCGGCGCGCTCCACGGCGATCGCGTCGAGGTCGAGGTGGTGAGTCGCTCCGGGCGCGGGGCTGAAGCGCGCATCGTGAACATCGTGACGCGGCGCAACGCGCGCGTCGCGGGCTTGCTACGTCGCCGGGGAAAGAGCGCCTGGCTGGAGCCCGACGACTCCCGCATCCGCGGACCGGTGGTGCTCGCGGGGGGGGATCGCATCGGCCGTGACGGCGAGGCCGCCGTCGCCAGTATCACGCGCTTTCCCGAGTCTGCCGACGAAACCCCGGAGGGTGAGCTGCTGAGCGTGCTGGGTGCGCCGGGCGACCCCAACGTGGAGGTGGCCAAGATCTTGATCCGCGAGGGCGTGGAAGAGCAGCATCCGCAAGCCGCGGTCAGCGAGGCGGAAAGCATGGCCGCACGCCTCCGCCGCTCTGTCCCCGAGGGGCGGCGCGACCTGCGTGGCGTGCCCCTGCCCACCATCGATCCGGAGGACGCGCGCGACCACGACGACGCCAGTTGGGTCGAGCGCCTGGACAGCGGTTACCGAGCCTGGATCGCCATCGCCGATGTGAGCGAATACGTAGAAGAGGGCTCTGCTCTCGACGCCGAAGCGAAGCTGCGCGGTTGCACGATCTACCTGCCCGATCGCGCCATCCCCATGCTGCCGACGGCGCTCGCGGCGGATCTGTGCTCGCTGCTACCCGAGCGCGAGCGGCTGTGCCTGTGTGTGATCGCCGACCTGGACGAGAGCGGCACCGTGAGCCAGTTCGAGGTGGTGGAGGGCATCATGCGCTCCCAGGCGATGCTCACGTACGGCGGCGTGGCGCGCGCGCTCAACTTCACCGAGGAGCCACCCAAGAGCGCCCAGGCCGAGGCCATGAAGCGGGAGCTGAAGGTGCTCGACGAGCTGGCGCGTAAGCTGCGCAAAACCCGCATGACCCGCGGCGCGCTGGACCTCGATTTGCCCGAGCCGAAGCTGGTGCTCGACCCCAGCAGCGGCGCACCCATCGACGTCAAGCGGCGCACCCAGGACCCGGGAATCAAGCGCGCCTACGGCATGGTCGAGGAGCTGATGCTGCTGGCCAACGAGCTGGTCGCCGAGTGGCTCGGTGGGCGCAAGAGCCCGGCCGTCTACCGCGTGCACGCCGTGCCCGACGAGGAGAAGCTCGAGCGCCTGGGC
>DASQDA010000973.1:0-6752 GCA_035634435.1 Polyangiaceae bacterium | reverse complement strand
TCGGCGTGGTGCCTTCGTTGACGGTGAGGGAGTAACCCTGGCTCGTGTAACCAGCGTTCACCAGGAACGTCGTCGGTTGACGACTGTCGACCGCGATGAAGACGAACGTCCCGTTCACCGTCGCAGTGGCGAGCGGAGGTGTGGTGGCCGTGTAGAACTTGCTGTCGGCTGCGGTTCGAATCCACGGCTTGCCTGCAAGATGCGCCGCAGCAGCGGGGAGCGCAGCGATCGTGTAGTTGCGATCGCCGAACGCCAGCTGACCAGCGCCGCCGCCGAAGCTTGGCTGAACCGACCACTGCGTGCTGTTCGGAATGCCATCGCTGCCGCCCGCCGTGTCGTTCACGACCAGAGCCGCGATGGGCGCGGTGCCGCACGTCATCGCCGTGCTGCCGAGGCCGGTCGGCGCCGTCGTACTGGTGCTCGTCGTCAAACGCAGCTTGTCCAGCTTGGCTCCACCTTCGCGCGCCTTGATCTTCAGCGTGTGCTTGCCAACCGGCAGGTTGAAAGCCGTAGCGCTTCGCTGCCAACCCCAGGCATTGGCGGGCAGCGTGTCGAGCACGACGTCGGCGTTGCCGTTCACGCTTGCGTAGAAGCTGTCAGAGCTCGTGTTCGGGCCATTGGCGAGGGTCCACAGAAAGAAGTTGCCTGCCGTGCGGACATCCAGGTCGTACCACATGACCTTGGCTTCGTCGGGCACGCTCGTGGTGCTGCCGCTAGCCGGGTCCACTTGCATGAAAGCACCGGACGAGCGCGTGGCGTCGCTCACACGCTGAAACGGACCAGCGCGTCGTGAGCTGCCTTCCGCTTCGATGTACGCGTCCGTCCCAGCGGTGACTGGGTAGACGCAGGCCGCTGGCGGGGTGAGCCGGACGTGAACACCGACCGAGGGCACTCCCAGGTCGGAGACGACGTGCAGCAGGTAGTCGCCGGGGGGCGCCTCGTTGATGCTCGCCGGCAGAGCCACGGTCAGCGTTCCGTTGGCCGGTCCGGCGGTAATCGTGAGGGGAACGTAACGCTGCCCCGAGTCGAAGGCATGCGTGACGGAGGGCGGCGCTAGCAACGCCACTCCGCGCGTCGCTCGCACCGTGCCGCTGTAGTTGATGGTCAGTGATGAGCCGCCGACCGTGAGCCTTTGACCGGAGCTGACGTTGGTGATCGCCGGCCGCGGGCCTGCTGAGAGGTACGGCGGCGAATAGATGCGCAGCTCGTTCTTCTCGCAACCCGTGCTGTGGTTGCCGTCCTTGCCGCCGCCAATCATGACGCGACCATCCTTCAGCAGCAGCGCGAAGCTGTGGTATCCGCGGCCCGTGGGTTCCGGCCAGGCGGGCTCGGTGGTCACGGTGCGCGCGAAAGGATCGATGATTTGCGGCTTGCGCACGCCATCGGGTCCGCCGAGCGGGCTCGTGACGTCGTTCACGCTTCCGGGCTCGCTGACGTAACCGTTGACCAGCAACACCGTGCCGTTCGGCAGCCACAGCGCATTCGCGTAGATGCGAGAGATGCCCGTGTCGAGCGTGCTCCAGCTGTCCGCGTACGGGTCGTAGAAGTACGTCCGCTGAGCACCCACGCCGTCGTGGCCGCCATTCGGGAACATCAGCTTGCCGTCGGGTAGCATCAGCCCACTCGCGCCCTCGGCCTTCTCGGTCAAGCTTGGGTTGGGGCTGCGTGAGTTGGTCCTGGCCATGAGCCGCTGAGCGCCCATGGGGCCGGGCTCGTGATTGAACAGGAACACGCGGCCGACGCCACCCGCGACCGCGACGGACCGCGCGAAGCCCCCAGCGCTCGACGCAGGGACTGGCTTGGGTAACACGAAAAGATTGGTGTATCCGCGCGTCGGCGGCGTGTCCGCGTTGCCCTCGGTGTGCTGCGTCAGCACGGTAAAAGGATCGGCCGCCGGATTGGCGTCGAGGATCTTGGGATCGAAGAGCTCGAACGACAGGTTCTTCTGGTCGCCAGAGCCGCCTCCGTACCAGTGAAAGCCACCGAACGTGAGCACTTGCCCGTCAGGCATCAACGCGTTGGTGGGATACCACTTCATGCCTGGCGTTAGTGATTGCCCGCCCTTCATCGGCGCGCTGATGCGCGTGAAACTATTCGTCTGAGGGTTGTAGAGGCGAGCATAGTTCACCCCCAGCTCGGGGCTGGTATTGGGCAACGTGGAAGGGTAGCGCGTGCCGCCCGTGTAAAAGATGCGGCCGTCCGCGAGCGTGTTGTGGCCCGCGCAGTAGAGCACTTCGTGCGCCTGGTCGCGGTTCTGCTCGTTCAAAGGTTGCACGAAGAGCGTGGCGCCGTCGGCGAGCGCGTCGATCTGAGACGGAGCCACGACGAAGGTTTCTCCGACCTCTCGCCCGGTCGTTCCCGAGCAACTCGCTTCCGCCTTCCTGCCGAAGCCGGTGAGCACGACGCTGCCGTCACTCGGGCGCAAGGTGGCGTGAATAGCAGTCACGTACCAGCCGCCAGGGGGACGACCGGTCACGAAGGTGTTGGTGGTGTCGCGCAGCTCGGCGATGGGTCCCCAGGGGCCGACGGCCAAGGCAATGGCCGCGCCCTCGACCGTCACGTCGTCGAAGCTGCCGCTCGTGAAGTACGAGGCGACACCAATCTTTCCCGCCGCGTAGCGTGCGTCCGTTACAGCGCCGAGCTCGGTGAAGGTGCCCCCATCGTCGCTGGAGATCAGACCTGCCAGGCGCTCGCCGCGCAGGTCGAAGCGCAGCCGATACGGCACGTTGAGCTCATACTCGAGCTCGCCCGAGGCAAGCGTGTCCCAGACGTGATCCGTGCGCCGGCGGATGAACCAGCTCCGCTTACCCTCCGCTCCATTACGACCGAGCAGGAGCTCATAATAGTGGTGTGTGCCCCCGACCCGTCCGAGCAACCCAACCTTGCCGGCATCGTCGCGCAGCGTGACACGGGCTTCTACCTGGTAGTCCGTCCAACGGTAACTGCCTGCAATACTCTGGTTCAAGATCTTGCTGGGCGCGGCGTACTGCTTGGAAAGACCAGCGGTCTGCTGCACGTCCCAGCTGCCGGCATACGGCGTCCATTGCAGGGCCTCCCCGCTCTGGAAGTCCTCTGAAAACAGGCGAACGTCCTCCGACACGCGCCCTTCCGAGGCGCACGCCGACGCCGCGAGACCCAGAATCAAGGCTCTTGCTGCCCCGCTCTCCCGCAGGTCCGCGGCCTTGCCGGCCAACCCCTGGATCCCTCGCACGAAGCCCTTTGCCGCTCGTTTCTTAACCGTCGACCCATACATGGCGATCACTCCCGTCGCACGTCGCAGGGCAAGCTGGCCCCACAACTAGTGCAATTTTCCCCTAGTAGCGCAACGCGCGAAAAATTGGAACAGGTACTTTCGTCAATCTCAGTAACCCTCGAGCGTTGTCGCGCGGCTCTTGATGGCGCCTTTTGCAATTGCGGCCTTCGCCCAGCCGCAAGCAGACGTGCGGGCGACCTGCGCTGTCACGCAAGCATGCCGGCGACGTGACCCATTTGCGTGTGCGGGCGCCCACGCAGACATGGCCGCGGACACCCATTCGGGTGAGCGCGGCTTGTGTGGACTCATTAATAAATGGGCAAGTGCGCGTGCGGAAGACGCGCTGCGCTGTCGGCACACGGCTGTCACCGCAGGTGACGTTCTTGGAGAGCGATCCCGGAGCAACCAGGAGAGTTAACAACGCAAATACGGGGTTGCTGTAATTGCTACCAAGCACGACGCAAAGTATGTCCGCACGCGTCACTCCAAGGGTGTTACAGTGCGCGTCTCGGGTGCGCCTCGGGGCGAACCATCGCCTCGAGCAGATACGCACGCGGGGTGCGTATTTTATTGGTCGGAGATTGGGGACACATCATGGGACAGGAAATGAAGACGATACTTGCAGTTGCGCTCGCGCTTTCGAGCGCTGCTTGCGGCGATGCCGCAGAGACCCTCGAGACTGGCTCGCACGCAGGCAGCCACACGTCGGGTGACGTCGGCTTTCAGCGCTTCGAGACGTTTGGCACCGGCACCACGGACATCGCCACCTATTATCGCGTGCGTTCCGTCGGCAATGGCAATTGCATCGACGTGAGCGGGCGTTCACAGGGTAACAATGCTGCCGTAGTCAATTGGGCATGCGGCGCCGGTGAAAACCAGCAGTGGTACTTCCGCGTCGTCGGCAACGGCAGCTACCAGCTGTCTGCGAAGCACAGCGCCAAGTGCCTGCGCATCGCCGGTGGTAGCACCGGCGACGGGGCCTTGTTGGTGCAGGATCCCTGCGCGCGATCCGGCAGCTGCTTTCTGGGCAGTCAGTTCACGGCCACCCGAATCGGGACCACCACACCGGCCCAGTATCAGCTCGTCAACCAGAACGGCGGCAAGTGTCTGCAGGTGCTGAGCAGCGGCACGCAGCTGGCTCAGAATCCTTGCAGCACGGCAGCGTCCTTCCTCTGGACGCTCGATCCCGTGGCGCCTCCCGCGGTGAACCCGGCCGTCACCGGGCAATGGAGCCCCGTGTACGGGCTGCAATCGGTGCCGGTCGCGGCCGCGCTCTTGCCGAGCGGAAAGGTCCTCACCTGGGCTTCGTGGCAGCGCAACAGCTTCACAGGGACCGGCGCTCTCGATCGCACGTACACCGTGTTGTTCGATCCCCAGGCGCCCACGGCGCCCGTAGAGTTCCTGGTGACGAACACGGCGCACAACATGTTCTGCCCGGGCACCGCGATGCTTGCGGACGGGCGCGTGTTCGTCAACGGCGGCGACGACAGCCACACGGTCACCACGAGCATCTACAATCCGACGGCTGGCGCCAACGGCAGCTGGACCAACGCGCGAGCCATGAATCAGTCGCGTTGGTACAACACCAGCGTCACCCTGCCCGACGGGCGAGTGTTCACCCTCGGCGGCAATCGCACGTCCGGCCAGACCGGCACAGGCGAAATTTGGAACCCCACGGCCAACACCTGGACCATGGTGCCTAACGCGATCATGGGTCCGCTCACCGCAGGCGCTCCGCCAGACAGCCGACCCGAAGAGCATCCGCGCCTGTTCGTGGCACCGGATGGCAGACTGTTCGTCCCGGGCCCCACGCCGAACATGAAGTACTACGACGTGTCGGGCAGCGGCACGATCACGGCTGCGGGGACACGCGGCACCGGAGCCAATCTCGACGAGTTCAGCCAGAACGACGTGACGGTTCCGTTCGACACGGGCTTGTTCCTGAAGGCAGGCGGCAATCCGAACTACGATCGCAGCGGGGCGGCGACGACCCCGTCGAGCCAGAGCAGCTACGTCATCGACATCCGCAACGTGACGCCCGTCGTCACGAAGATTGCCTCGATGAAGTATCCACGTGCCATGCACAACGGCGTGGTCTTGCCGAACGGCGAGGTGTTCGTCGTTGGCGGCCTGGACAACGGTAAGGCGTTCTCCGACGACGGCGGAGTCCTGGTGCCAGAGATGTTCAACCCTGCGAACAACAGCTGGCGTGAGCTGGCGCCCATGGCGACCGTGCGGCCGTATCATGCATTGGCCCTGCTGCTGCTCGATGGACGCGTCCTGGTTGGCGGCGGCGGTCTTTGCATCGGCAACGATCCCTGTCCGGTCAATCATCCCAACGTCGAAATCTACAGCCCGCCGTACCTCTCCCAGGGAACGCGGCCGTCGATCTCGTCGGCGCCTACCAACGTGACGGCCAACGGCTCCACGTTCAATGTGTCGGTTGGCGGCACGGTCACGGGCTTCTCCTTGGTTCGCTTCTCGTCCGTAACGCACTCGACCAATACGGATCAGCGCTTCATGCGCCTCTCCTCGACGGGTACGGGAACGACGCGGACGCTCACGGCTCCCGCGAACAAGAACATTGCTCCGCCCGGGTACTACATGCTGTTCGCGCTCAACGGCAACGTGCCGAGCGTCGGCCGCACCGTGCTGATTCAGTAAGCTTTCAGCGCACGTTTTTGCGGGCTGGTGGCCTGGGTCGCGTCAAAGCGCGACTCGGCTGCCGGCCCCCAAGCGTTTTGTGCACCCGGCGCGCGCTTCAGTTACGCAGAACGTAGAAGAAGTCGCGCTCCGAAGGTCGCTCGACGTAGGTGCTCTTGCCGTAGGCACCAGGCACCAGGGACGAGCTCACACGAACCTCACCCCGCTCGTTGTCGCCGAATAACAAAAACCGCGTCCAGTTCCAGTTTATGTCGAGCTCGGCGGCATCGTGCGCACCGACTGTGCGCATCCCCTCGGCCAACAGCTTGGGCGTCGCCTCGACACTCACGGCGTAGAAAAGGGTGCGTCCTGTCCGTTCCAAGCCTATCGCCGAACGACGGCGGGTGACCACGCCCGGCGTTCGTCCGCCCCATGCCTTGTCGCGCCCCGCGAGGAGCTCCGCGTGCACTTCTCCCTGCTCGAGCAGACAAGGGGGCGTCTGACGCAAGGCCTTCAGAGTCTCCTCCTGACCCGCAACGTTGGGCCAGGAGCGGATGGCGATCGCTCCATCCGCAAACAGCGCGATCGTGCAGCCGACGTCACGCGGCGTCACCACGGTCGTCTCGTCCAGGCGCATTCCCCAGCGTCCATGCTGCGGCTGAAAGCCTCCGTTGAAGATGGCGAGTAGCCGCGGCTGCTGTTCGACGGGAACCAACCCCGGAGCAAAGGGCACCTTGTCGTCCCCGACGTCTTCGCTGCCGGGAACGAATCCGACCGTCACCTGTTTCAGGTCGATGGCGACCACCGTCAGCGAGATAAAGCGGCTGTCCGGATGCGGATGAATCGGCGTCTTGTG
>DASQDA010000972.1:0-1611 GCA_035634435.1 Polyangiaceae bacterium | reverse complement strand
GAGGGCTGGGAGACGCGGGTGCCGACCGGTGAGTTGAACGCGTTCTTCGGTCGCCTTGTCGCGGCGCACCCGCATCCGGTGCGTGGTGGCAAGCAGTCACGGGTGTTGTTCGCCACGCAGCCGGGCGTGGCTCCTCCGAAGTTCGTCGTCTTCACGACGGGGCCGTTGGAGGCCGCGTACACGCGCTTCATCGAACGGCGTCTGCGGGAGGAGTTCGGTTTCGTAGGCACGCCCATCCATCAGTCGGTGCGGCCACGCGAGAAGCGCAAGCGGCACTGAGCTGTGGTCGTGTCGAGGGCGGATCGCGTTTCTCCCGCCGAGCACGACGCGGTCGGCTAACGCCGCCCTGTGGATGCTGATGCAGGTGCTCGGGCTGTGGCGCAGTTTGGTAGCGCACTTGACTGGGGGTCAAGGGGCCGCAGGTTCAAATCCTGTCAGCCCGACAAAAAACATGCTGTGACCTGGACAAACGCAATCTGGCTTTCGCGCGAGGTTTGACGTATTCGGGTTCTGTCGCATCGTCGAACCGCCCTCAGGCGCGGTGACCGGCCGATGGCCCGGCTAAACAGGGCGGGTGCAGACGCCGGACAAGTCCGTATGAAAGAGCTGCATGGAGAGCGCTCAGCTTGTTTGCAGGGCTGAGTTCCCTGACCTGCGGCATGCAGCTGTCGATGGTGTCATCGCTGGGCGCTGATGGGGTCGTGCGCCGCACTTACTCCCCAAGTATTCGAGAGTACGATCCTCCGCCGGCTACCCGCGTCCTTGGCTGGGTTGGTCTGGTCCAGTCATAGCCGTGAGCAAGGGTGAGCGGTCATCGCGCGGCGGAGCGAGTCGCGTCCACGCGAACCCGGCCAGCCCGACTAGCACGGGCCACAGGGCAAGGCGTTCGAGGGCACCCGATCCGGGGCCGTCACCGGAGAGCACGAACGACACTGCCGCCGTGCCGGTCACGACTCCCGCGACCGAGAGCGCCCGGGGTAGATACGGCCAGTCATTCCGCAACCGGGCACCGAGAACGACGAGCGCGAGCGGCTGTGCCACGAACAACGGTGCCGCGGCGATCGCATGCAGGGTGGCGTCCTGGTCGGAAGGCGCGAAGCCCGTGGCGACCGAGCTCAGCCCGGAGACCACGAGCAGCCCCGTCACCCATGGCCCTAAGGGCCGCGAGAGGAGCACCGCACCGCCGACCAGCAACGCACCGAAGCCTATGAATGAGCCGTTCATCAGCTCGTGACGCGGCGAGCAGTACGCCGCCGAGCAACCGACCTCCCCGAGCCGGCTCACCGAATCGGAGAGGACGCTGTAGCCGCCCGTCGTTGCCGACGCAACGACGAACTCCGTCGCGATGTAGGCCGGTCGCATGAGCAGTGCCAGCGCTCCCCAGCGCTCAGCCGCGACCCCCGTGACTTTGAGGATCCGTCGTCCTCGGGCTAAGGGCATCAGGTCACCCTAGGCCGTGCCGGCGCTAGCTCGCAGTGGCTTTGGTCGACCGGATCGTAGCCCGGTACGCAGGCGGCGGAAAGACTCACCCTCCCCGCGGCACGTGAGTGTGTTCAGGGCCTGCCTAGTACGGGTCCGGCCAGTCGGTACAGGGCAGCAGGTCACGCAGCG
>DASQDA010000971.1:0-1986 GCA_035634435.1 Polyangiaceae bacterium | reverse complement strand
ATGCTGCTTGTGAGCTCATCGACTTTTTTCGCTTCACTGCTCATTTTGCCGAGCGTCTGACGGAGGAGCAACCGCTGTCCGCGGCGGGCGAGCGCAATCGGCTGGAGCTGCGCCCACTCGAGGGCTTCGTTTACGCGGTGACGCCTTTCAACTTCACGTCCATCGCGGCGAACCTGCCCAGCGTTGCGGCGCTGCTCGGCAACGTCGTGCTGTGGAAACCATCGCCACACTCGATGCTGTCCGCTCATGCCGCGGACGAGCTGTTGCGCGCGGCGGGCCTGCCAGAAGGGGTGGTGCAGCTCGTGCCCGGTGACGCGGAGGAGGTTACCCGCGAGGTGCTCGGGCATCGCGACTTTGCGGGGCTCAATTTCACCGGCTCCACGAAGGTGTTCCACTCGATATCTCAGCAGATCGCCGAGCGACTCCCGCACTACAAGAATCTGCCGCGCCTGGTGGGGGAGACAGGCGGCAAGGACTTCATCGTGGCGCACTCGAGCGCCGAGCTCGATGAGCTCGCCGTCGCCATCGTCCGCGGCGGCTTCGAGTATCAGGGGCAGAAGTGCTCCGCCGCCTCGCGCGTTTACGTGCCGCGATCGCTGTCGCGCGCTCTCGAGTCACGCTTGCAGGAAATGATTTCGGCGCTGCGCGTGGGGGATCCGGCGGACTTTTCCTGCTTCATGGGAGCCGTGATTGGGCGCGCGGCATTCGACCGCATCGCGGCGACCCTCGAGCGGGCGAAGCAAGACGACCTGTGCCGGGTGATTGCCGGTGGCGGAGCGAGTGATGCCGAGGGCTTCTTCATCGAGCCGACCCTGGTCGAGGTGTCGGCGCCCCAGCATCCGCTGATGAAGGAGGAGATCTTCGGACCGGTGGTCGCGCTGTTCGTCTACGAGGATGATCGTTATGAGGAGGTGCTGTCGCTCTGCGATGCGACGAGCCCCTACGCCCTGACGGGCGCCGTCTTTGCGCGCGATCGCAAGGCGGTGGATCAGGCGCTCGTGCGGTTGCGCTACGCGGCGGGCAACTTCTACATCAACGACAAGCCGACGGGCGCCGTGGTAGGTCAACAGCCGTTCGGTGGCGGACGGCATTCGGGCACCAACGACAAAGCGGGTTCCGCCATGCACCTGTGGCGCTGGGTCTCCCCGCGCATCATCAAAGAGAACTTTCGCCCGCCGCGCGACTTCCGCTACCCGATTTTGCTCCCAGTTTGAACGGCATGAAACCAATGGCTGGCGTTCTGTTGACGGCTCACGGCACGGTCGATGTGATCGAGGACATGCCCGCGTTCGTCGCGCGCATTCGCCATGGCCGTCCGGCGCCGCCCGAGCTCGTCCTGGACCTACAGCGGCGTTATCGCGAAATCGGTGGCTCCCCGCTGCTCGCCATCACGCGCGCTCAGGCGGACGCCTTACAGCAGGAGCTGGGCTTGCCGGTGTTCATAGGCATGCGCCTGTGGCGCCCGGAGCTGAGGGAGGCGCTGGGACAGGCGCTGGAGCAAAACGTGCGTCGACTCTGTGTGTTGCCATTGGCGCCCTACAGCGTTCCCGTCTATGCGCGGGCGGCGGAGCGAGCCTTGGCCGAGCTGGGTGCTCCAGGGCTGGAGCTGGTGGCGGTTGCGCCTTATGGAACCTCGAGCGGGCTGATCGAAGCGCACGCGCGAGCGATAGCGCCTTTCTTGGCCGGCGCCGGCTCCGACACGACGGAGCTGATTCTCACGGCACACAGCCTGCCCCAGAGTGTGATCGACGGCGGGGATCCGTATGCGGAGCTGGTCAGCGAGAGCGCGCGCTGCATCGCTCACGCTCTCGGCTGGCCCTACCAGCTGGCATTTCAGAGCCAGGGTGCCGATGGCGGGGCTTGGCTCGGCCCCGACCTGAAGGCCGTTCTGGCCGCGGCGCGCGGACGGGGGCGGCGCCGCGTGGTGGTAGCGCCCGTCGGCTTTCTCTGTGATCATGTCGAGACGCTCTACGATCTCGACATCGA
>DASQDA010000970.1:0-5603 GCA_035634435.1 Polyangiaceae bacterium | reverse complement strand
TCGGCAGCCTCGAGGAATAAGGGCGGTACATACCACTTTGCCACGGGCCGGGACCCCCCGGCAAGGCGGTGGCGGATCACGCCATTGCGACCCCCGCACGCCACCTCGGCGGTGCACCCTCACGCCCCCTGCGCCATCCCTCCCCGTGCCTTAAGTGCCACTTTGCTGTACTGGTTTCGTACCGGTACGGCATACGCTAATGACTCTGTCGGACTTTGGCGGACGTCAGATCCTCGAGCTTTCCGGCATATTACTGGGTTTGTGGCCGGCGACTTTCGGGTTTTAAGTCCCCTGCGTCTGCCTTTTCGCCAAGGGGCCCTGGCCTCGTCGAACCCGCCTGCCTGACCTCGAGGATGGGCAGTGCGGGCTGAAGAGGGCTCCGGAATAGCACTGTCGGGCGCGGCTAGGGAAGGCTTACTCGTATTCGGCGCGCCTGCGCGGAGCGCGTCCGAGACGCCTGTCGGCTGCCGAGCCGCTCACTGCGACGTTCTCACCGCGCATGGGCTCCCGCGCTCGGCGTCGCGGCACCGCTCAGGCGTGCTCGGGCTCCCGCAGCATCCGGCGCAGCTCGTCTACCGCGCTCGCGAACCCAGCTCTCGGCCCGGGCGGCCCGGCTCGCCTGCGCCCCCAGGATACGGATAGTGAGCACTAGCCGGGCTTCCACTTCCACCAAACGAGCCCGCACACGGGCGGTGCTGGCGTTCTGGACGGCGCCAACTACCGCCCGCCAACCGAGTCAATTTGCGCCGGATTATAGGTGTTTTCGCAGGGTGCGGCAGCTCGTACACCCGAGGAGTGAGCGCGAGGGATGCTGAGCAGGGCGTGGACAGCAGACGGACCTCTCGAGTCAGCGCTGTCGTGAACCGCACGCTGTCAGCGTCCGCGCAGCCACGCGAGCACGACCGCAGCCAGCGTGAACGCTACGCAGAACAGCACCAGCCACGACCGCCAGGTCGCCCGCTCGTTGCGAGCGCGGGCGACGCTGCGTGATGAGGCTTTGGCGGACGCTTGTCTGGGCGCGGGCGCCTTTGGAGAAGGCCCAGTGGGCAGCGAAGAGGCAGCCTTCGTAGCGTGGCTTGGCGCCGACGGCTTGGACGCAAGCTGGACAGGGGCAATGACGGCGGATGGAGAGGGCTTTCGAACCGGAGCCACGAGCTCGGCGAGCATCAGCCGCTCGCCGCCTCTGGAGTGAGCGCGCAGGGCATCGGCAAAGTCCTGCATGCTGCGGAAGCGCTCGGTGGGCTTCTTACGCAACGCGCGGTGCACGATGGAGCCGAGCTCCGGCTCGAGCCAGGGCGCACGCTCGAGCAGGGGTTGCACCTCTTCGGTCAAGATGGCGCTGATGATGTCGAACACGTTCGCGTGGTGCGCGTACGGTGGTTCGCCGCACAACATCTCGTAGAGGGTGGCGCCAAGCCCCCAGACGTCGGCGCGCTCGTCGACGTTTTTCGAATCCCGGAGCTGCTCGGGTGCCACGTAGTCCGGAGTCCCTAGCTGGGTGCCGGTGGCGGTGAGAGCCGCGTCGCCGCTGCCGCTCGCGAGACGCTTGGCGATGCCAAAGTCGCACACCCGCACGGTGATCTGCTGGTCGTCCTCGCGGTCGAGAAACAGATTCGCCGGTTTGATGTCGCGGTGCACCACTCCCACCCCGTGCGCAGCGCCGATGCCCCGTGCCGCCTGGATGGCGATGCGCACTGCGGCCGTGGGCTCGAGCGCGCCCACACGCACCAGGACGGCGTCGAGATCCTCCCCGCGCAGCAGGGGCATGGCCATATAGAGCACGCCGAGACTCTCATCCTTGCCCGCCGCGAGCGTGTCCACCACGTGGGGGTGCTGGATGCCCAGCATGACCTCGGACTCGCGCGCGAAACGCTGCGCGGCGTTGCTGGCCATGAGCTGCGGATTCAGGATCTTCACCGCCACGTTGCGGCCCGCGGCCTCGTGCGCTCGATACACTGCCCCTGCCGACCCCGTGCCCAGCACGGCGTCGAGGTAGTAGCGGTTTGCCACCACCTTGCCGAGCAAGAGTCCGGCGCTGTCTGCTGCTTCCCGCTCGCTCACCCCGGCAGCATAGCGGTGTCAGTCAGGCTTCGAAAGGGCCGCACTGACCAGCCCCGCCCGGGGCCTCCGCGGCAAGGCGCGCTGGTGGCCGTCGGTTTGCGTCGCTGCCGCTCCCATGCTGATGCTTGGGTGTGGTAGCGCGAGTTCTAGTGATTGCTGGCTCCGACTCAGGGGGCGGGGCCGGTATTCAGGCCGACATCAAGACGATAACGGCACTGGGCGCCTACGCCGCGACCGCCATCACGGCGCTGACCGCCCAGAACACGCTCGGCGTCTTCGCCGTCGCCTCGGTGGACCCAAGCTTCGTCGCCGAGCAGATTCGCGTCGTCCTGGAGGATATCGGCGCGGACTGCATCAAAACGGGGATGTTGCATTCGCGGCCTGTGATCGAGAAAGTCGCGCGCGAGCTAGAGGCGCGCGCCACCAGCATTCCGATCATCGTGGACCCCGTGATGGTGGCCAAGGGTGGCGCGGCATTGCTCGAGGCCGACGCGCGAGCGGCGCTGGTGCGCCGCATGTTGCCGATCGCGGCCCTGATAACGCCGAATTTGCCGGAGGCGGAGGCTCTCACCGGATTATCTGCGGAGAGTGAAGACGACTTGCCACGGCTTGCCGATCGCCTACTCACCTTGGGGCCCTCCGCGGTGTTGGTGAAGGGGGGCCACCTACCGGGCGACAGGGTGGTCGACTTGCTACGCACTGCGGACGGCGAAGAGCAGCGTTTCGAAGGCCCGCGAGTGCTCACGCGATCGACGCACGGCACTGGCTGCACGTTGGCCTCGGCGATCGCCGCTGGTGTTGCGGAGGGTTTGACTTTGAAGGCATCCGTGGCGCGCGCTCGCGACTACGTGGTGACGGCGCTCCGCACCGCCCCGGGGCTCGGCGCGGGGCACGGGCCGCTGAACCACGGCTGGCCCTTGACCGAACGTGTGGCGCGAGGCCGCGCGTTCTAGGACTTTTGGCGTCGCTGGCGCGGCGTGGCATACAACAGGGGAAATGCGCGCACGTGGTCGGCTAGCGAGTTTGCTCCTCGTCCTGTGGCTGGTTCCCGCTTGCGTCACGGACCACGACGCTCTGGCCCAGAGCCCTGGCCGAGGGGGCAACACCAGCCGCGGCGGCACTGCTGGCACCGCTGGAGACTTCCCCCAGCTCCCAACGTCGGGCTCGAGCTCCGGCGGTACGGGTGGCCGCGAGCCCGAGGAGAGGCCCGGGCAGAACGTGCTCACGATCGTGAACGGGATTGTCGACGCTCCCGAGGTACTGCTGTGTCTTGCGCGCGGCGGCGACCCCGAGGCCGGCGCGGTGGGAGCGCCCCTCGATGCGGAGGGCCTTGCCTACGGAGCGTCGTTGACGCTGCCAGTGCTCGAGGGCGTCGACCTCGCAACCGACGACCTGGTCCCCTTCGTGATCGCGGGTGAGCTGTCACTGGTCCACGACGAGGACTGCGCGACGGCGCTGGCCATCGCGCGGGAGGAGCAGGAGCTCGGGCTTCCGCGCCCCGAGCTCGAGCCCGGCGTGGGCGGTGCTCCAGGCATGGGAGGAGCGGGCGCGGGAGGCCTGCAGGTCGCTCCCGCCGGTAGCGGGGCCCTCGACGAGGCGCAAGCCGGCGCAGGCGGCGCTGGAGAGTTGCCCGATCCGCCACGTCTGCGCGTCGCCGCCCTACCGCTGATACCGGCAGGCACGCTCTCGGCGGCACGTGGACGCAGCATGCTGTACGTGGCCAACGGCTGCATCGGCGGCCCTGCGTTCATGGACGCCAATGCTACGGCCGCCTGCGGCGACACCTACGGTCTCCGAGCGCCGACTCTTGGCGCCGTGCTGGTGCCGCTCTCGCGCCGAGTCACGTACGACAAGGTGGGCTTGCAGGTGGTGCACGCGGCCCGCGCGGCAGGGCCCGTGGACGTGCAGTCCGCCGAGACCGACGGGCTCGAGGGCGCCCGCTATCTCGCCACGGGCGTCGAGTTTGGCGCCATCGTGCCGCGCAGCGCACGCGCGGACTACACGTCGGCGGAGCTCGGAGCCAACCTCGGCTTCCATGAGGTGCAGGTCGTGGTTGGCGGCAGCGTTCGCTTCGTCGAGCGCTGGGGAAGTCTATTGAGGACCTCGGGCCTCGCCTCGGTCGACGACGGGCGCAACTACACTCTGGTGCTGCTGGGGCCCAGTTTCGAGCTGGTCGCCGAGAGCCCCTGGAACGCGCCTACGATCGCGCTGATCGCGAACGACGCTGGCGTCGTTGAGGAGTGATCGCGCGGCTCAGTGATAGAGCTGGACCTGCGCGAGCTTGCCTTTGACGTCGTTGATGTGTGGGCTCGCGGGGAAGCGCCGGATGAAAGCGCGCAAGGTGTTCTTCGCGTCGTTCCAGGCCTTGATGTCCAGCTGAGCCTCCGCCAGTGCCTTCGTCGCCTCGTCCATCACCTCGCGGTCGGCGGAAGCTTCCGAGAGCTGCATCAGGATCGGGATTGCCTCGCGATGCATGCCGAGCTTCACCAGCGCTCGGCCCAGCTGCAAATTCGCCTGCGGCGTGTGCGCCGCATCGGTCTTGTACTTGAGGGATTCGCGGAAAGCTTGCTGCGCTTCGTGAAAGCGCCCCATGCGGGCGTGGTCGAGGCCGTTCTGATAGGCGATCAGCGACAGCTCGTTACGCGCGCGTTCGACCGCCGCCTCGAAGACGGAGCGTTCCGTGGGGCTCAGCTCGAGCTTGGCGATCTCGGGGAAGCCGTCGATGAGCTCACGGCGTTTGTTCAGCGTGATGAGCTGATGAAACTCGGCGGCGCGGCGGTTCACCCGGGCGCGCGTCTCCTCGCGCGCTTGCAGCGTCTTCAGCTCCTTTTCGAACTGGGCGACGCTGTCGCGTGATTCCCGCGATTCGCCGCGCACGGTCTCGAGCCGGATATCCCACGCAAGCTTCACGAACACGAGCACGACGGCTATGGTCACGGCGTAGGCGGTGGCGCTGTTGACGAATACACGCCGCTCGTAGCCCTGCTGCCGCTTCGCAATGCTTTTCAGATCAGCGGCGAGGGCATTGATCAGGTTGTTGGTCTTGATCGAAAGGGATCGGCTCTCGACGATTTCGCGCTTGATCTCCTCGAGCTCGTACTCTTCCATGTTGGCTGGATCCGTGAGGCTACCCAGTATCCCCATCCACCGGGTCGAGCAAGCCCGGCGCTCCGCCGCCGGCTCCGGCCAGACCTGCGACCGAACGTCGGCAAATTGCCGGAAACAGCTCAGAATCTACCAGCCGGTTGAGCGGCTTTGCGTCTTCGGGGTTGAACGCGGGCTCGTCCCCCGGTAGAGGCGGTGGCGGCTCGGGCTGGCCCGAGCGCTGCCCCGCCACATTCTGTCGGGAACCCGAGGAAGCACATGGATACGAGCGACATTCGCAAAGGTCTCAAGCTCTTGATGGACGGCCAGCCGTACGTGGTCGTGGAGTTCCAGTTCGTCAAACCGGGCAAGGGGCAGGCGTTCACCCGCACGAAGATGCGGAACATGCTCACGGGGAGCGTGATCGAACGCAATATCCGCTCGAGCGAGAAGCTGGA
>DASQDA010000969.1:0-2452 GCA_035634435.1 Polyangiaceae bacterium | reverse complement strand
CCGAGCACCGCCTTCGCGCCGAAAGGTGGCGAGAGCAGGAGCTCCCGCAGGTTCTGCGCGAACACGTCGATGGCGTCCTTGTCGGAGCGCAGCTTGAGCTCGACGCGCACGTCACCGGAAACCGCCGGAGCCAGCAGCCGTTCGAGCGCATCGCTGACCGCCTTGTCGAGCTCCGACTGCCAGGGCGAGCCGGGGCGGACGGGCACTTTCGCCTTTGCGGTCGGCAGATGCGGCTCGAGATCGAGTGAGAGCGTGGCGTATAGAAAGCCCTCGTTCTCCCCGCGACGGACGGCCAGGTAACGATGTGACGGCACCTGCGCGAGCCGCTCGGTGAAGTCCGCGTACATGTCGAACTTCGTGACCTTGTCTTGATGCTCGCTACGTTTGGCCGTGCGGATGCTGCCTTCCTTGAAGTACGCCTCGCGCAGGTACTTGCGCAGCTCGGCGTCTTCCGCCAGCCGCTCCGCGCAGATGTCGCGCGCGCCGGCCAGCGCCGCAGCCACGTCCGCCACTTCCTTTTCCGCGCTCACGAACGCCGCCGCAACGCTGCTCGGCGGCTCGCTGCCGCTCTGCGTCCACATCTGCTCGGCGAGCGGCCCCAGCCCACGCTCCAGCGCAATGGTGGCGCGGGTGCGGCGCTTGGGCTTGTACGGTAAGTAGAGGTCCTCGATTTCCGCTTTGGTCGAGGCCGCTTGCAAGCGCTTGTGGAGCTCGTCGGTGAGCTTGCCCTGCTTCTGGATCTCGGCGAGCACGCTCTTGCGCCGGCCGTCGAGCTCCGTGAGGTACTCGAAGCGTTCGCCAATGTTGCGAATCTGTACCTCGTCGAGCCCGCCGGTCGCTTCCTTGCGATAGCGCGCGATGAACGGCACGGTGCCGCCTTCGGCGATCAGCTTGATCACCGCGGCAATCGAAGCCGCGGTGAGCCCGAGCTCCTGCACGAGCGCCGGCAAGGGGTCGAAGGGCGCTGGCTCCACACCAGCCGCTTGAGAACCAGTCATGGCCAAAGTGATAGCGCGACAGCTGAACGCGCGTCCACCCTACGCTCGGCGGAAGTTGCAGGTTGCGCTCAGGAGCGGACGCCCGGAGCTTCCTGACCGGTCTGCGCCACGTATTCCGTGTAGCCCCCACCGTACACGTGAACGCCTTGCGGGGTGAGCTCGAGCACCCGGTTGGACAGGGCGCGCAGGAAGTGCCGGTCGTGGGAGACGAACAGCAACGTGCCCTCGTAGCCCGCGAGGGCCTCGACGAGCATTTCCTTGGTGTCGATGTCCAGGTGGTTCGTCGGTTCGTCGAGCACCAGAAAGTTCGGCGGCTCGTACAGCATCTGCGCCAGCACCAGGCGCGCCTTCTCACCACCAGACAGGAAGCGGCACGACTTTTCCGTATCGTCGCCCGAAAAGCCGAACACGCCTGCCAGCGTGCGCAGCGAGCCCACCGAGGCAGTCGGGAAGCGCGCCGAGAGCGAGTCCCACACCGTGTGACGCTCGTTCAGGAGCTCCATCGAGTGCTGCGCGAAGTAACCGAGCTTCACGCTGGC
This sequence comes from Polyangiaceae bacterium, assembly GCA_035634435.1. Taxonomy (GTDB): domain Bacteria; phylum Myxococcota_A; class Polyangia; order Polyangiales; family Polyangiaceae; genus PMG-095. The sequence goes on along the minus strand of DASQDA010000969.1, from coordinate 915 downwards.
GCCCACCGTCAGGCGCCCGGCGTCGGGCTCCGTGGCTCCAGCGACGAGCTTGAGCAGCGTTGATTTACCGGCGCCGTTGACGCCCATGACGCACCAGCGCTCACGCCGTCGAACCAGCAAGTCGAGCCCAGCGTAGATGGTGCGCTTGCCATAGCTCTTGTGCACCGCGTCCAGCTTCACCACGTCCTCGCCCGAGCGCGGAGCCTCGGGGAAATCGAAGCGCAGCTTCTTGCGCTGTTTGGGTGGCTCCACTCGCTCGATTTTGTCGAGCTTCTTCACGCGCGACTGCACCTGCGCGGCGTGGCTGGCGCGCGCCTTGAACTTGGCGATGAACGCCTCCTCCTTGGCGAGCATGGCCTGCTGACGGTCGAACTGGCTCTCCGCGTGCGCTTCGAGCACAGCCCGCTGAGCCAGGTAAAACTCGTAGTTGCCGCTGAAAACGGTGAGTGAGCCGCCATCGATCTCGACGATTTCCGTGACGATGCGGTTCATGAACTCGCGGTCATGCGAGGTCAGAATCAGCGCCCCTTCGAAGTTCTTCAGGAACTGCTCGAGCCAGAGGATAGATTCGATGTCGAGATGATTGGTCGGCTCGTCGAGCAGCAGCGCGTCCGGCTGCATGAGCAGAATGCGAGCCAGCGCCACGCGCATCTTCCATCCGCCCGAGAGGGTGCCCACATCCGCTTCCACGACGTCCGGATCGAAGCCCAGGCCGGCGAGGATTTCGCGGGCCCGCGCGTCGAGCGCATAGCCGCCGAGCTCTTCGAAGCGCGCCTGGGCGTCACCGAAAGCCTCGATGTTGCCTTCGAGATCATCGGCGCAAGCGGGGTCGGCGAGCTTGGCTTCCAGCTCGCGGAGCTTCGCGGCCGCGACCGACACCTCGCCGGCGCCCGCAAGGGTGGCGCTGACGACGCT
>DASQDA010000968.1:0-6176 GCA_035634435.1 Polyangiaceae bacterium | reverse complement strand
CTGCGGACCGCGCTCGCGAGAGACATCCGTGTGCTTGCGACCAGCGAGCTCGTTCTGCGGTTGCTCGACGCCCGCGGAGCGAGAGCTCAGCGAGGAACGCTTCCGCGTCCCCTGCTGCGGCGCTCCGTCTGGCCCCTCGAGTCGCGAAAACTTTGCGAAGCGCAGCTTCTCCAGCTCGAGGATGAGCACATCGAGCGCTCGCTCGACCACCACACTCAGGTCACCGCTCGGATTCGCGTGACTCATCAGGTCCCGAGCCCTCTCGAGCTTGACCTTCAGCTGTTCGCCCGCGCTCAACTGAAGTCGATATCGCGTGGCTGACAGCGGCTCTAGGCGCGCAGCCCGGACCGGCTGCGGAAGCGCCGGCGACAACTGCAGCTGCTGGCGTCGCGCGCTCGACGGCTGCTCTTGTATCTGCTGGTCTTGTATGTGCTTCGCGGTGTTCTCGATCACCACGGTGTTCTCGATGACCACGCCGCTCCCGGCACGGCACAGCATTCGGCCGAATCCCTCCGTCTGCATGACACTGGAGCACTCCGGCCCTGCTTGCCCCGGGATCGTCATCACATCATCAGCTTGCGGCATCCCACCACAAGCCGGCGCCGCCGGCACGGCGCTTGGAAGCAATTGCGCGAGCGGTTTGCGGGTCGGCAACTTGCGGATGCTGGAGCCTACGTCAGGTCGCGGAAACAAGCGCGCGAACAACACCTCCACCTCGCGCTTAGTCTTGTGCGAAGCCTCCTTCAGCAGCTGCCGGTGGGTCTCATGAGTGAGGTAGTCGCGCAGCTGGCAAAGCGCTGTGAGGTGCACCGAACCATCGGCGATGTGCTCGAAGATGACAGGGTAGCGCCGTGCTAGCCGTGCCGCGGTCACGCGACGGAACGCTTCGCCTTCGCTGAGGCCCAACCGCTTCACACAATAGTCGAACAGCGACGAGCAGCCCGCCTTTAAGTCCAACCGCCGTTCCTGCACCTCACCCAGATGAGCGAGCACCCGCGCGAGCATGCTTCGCTCCGAACCCAAAAACGTCTCCAGCTTGGCCACGACCTCGCCATCCGACAAGTGGCCAAGCTGCCAAAAGGACGCCGTCGACATGCTCCCTCATTAACACACGATTTCGGCGCGCTCTGCGTGGCACACAGACGAGCGCTGACCCTCTGTCGTCAACGCCGCACGTGTCCACAAGCCCCAAACCGCGAGCAAAGGCACGCAGCGGCGGCCTGCTGCGGCCGTTTCGACCTGACCGCTCAACCGCCGGTCGGCTCCGCCAAATGCTGTCAACACAAAAGTGAAAGCGCCGCGATTGCCGCTCGCGGTCGGGAGTGCAATGCCGCAACGATCCTGTGCGCAAGTGCCTTCGCCAGCGCAAGTGCTTCGCCAGCGCAAGTGCCTTCGCCAGCGCGAGTGCCTTCTCCTGCGCAAGTGCCTTCGCCAGCGCAAGTGCCTTCGCCAGCGCGAGTGCCTTCTCCTGCGCGAGTGCTTCCGATTGCGGGCAACGTAACCGTCCCGGGCAGGCGGGTTGCTCAACACCGTGCGGCGAGAAGCTCGCGCACGCATCGCACGGAGAGGGCGGACGCCGGAGTTCTGGGCAGCAGTGGTCGCGGAGTCTCGGAGCGGTGGGCTGCCGCACACGCAGCTGTTCCTTTGGTCGCGCATGGAAAAGCCGGCAACAACCTCGCTGCGTTTTTGCTGCGTGGCGGCGACCTGGGAGGTCAATGGCGTCGAACGGCTGGCGTGCCTCACTGACATTCTCGGTCGCCTGATTCCACGCCCGCTGACCAGATCGCCAGCTATTGCCCCCAAACTGCCGACTTTGCCGCCCTGAAGTCAACCACGGCGTTCGCGGGACCGTTACAGCGCGAGTGCCTCCGCCAGCGCAAGTGCCTTCGCCAGCGCAAGTGCCTTCGCCAGCGCAAGTGCAGTGCCTTCGCCAGCGCTGTCCTCGCGAAGCGCAAACGCTGGCGTGGAGAACGCCGCCAGCGCCTCGGCTCCGAGCACGTCGGGAGGGCTCATCGTCGCCGGGGTGCGAGTGACGCTCCCGTGCCGGGATCGCGTGCGCGCGCCTGCTCAGCAGTCACGCCGGAGCTCACGTGGAGTGAGCTAGACAAGCCTGTTTCAGTCTCATTCGACGTGCGACGAAGCATCGCGCGACAACGGCGCGGGACCGCCTTCGCTGGCGCAAGTACAGGCGCACCGCAGCCGAAGCGCGGAGAAGCGCCGGCGCTGCGCAACACGCTGCCGATGAGCTGACACCCTCACTCGAGCTTCGCTTCTCACGTCGCTCGCCGCGAAGCTCGCCCCTAGAGGCGCTCCCAATCGACTACGCCGCGGAGCTCGGCGGGGAGGCCGTCGAACTCGGCTTTGAGTCGCTCGCGGTTGAGCGTGGGCGGCGCTTGGACGACGATGGCGAACTCGCGCTTGATGAACTTGGTCTGTTCACCGATGATCTTGCAGCCAGCATCCGCGATGAGAGCGCGGTAGGCGCGGGTCGCCGCGTGCATCTTCTCTTCGCTGACGCCCGAGACGCGGATGATGCCGGCGATCTGCTGCTCGAGGAAGAAGATGAGCAGCCAGCCGATCACCGTCGCCGGCACGGCAACGATGTAGATCTTCAGTCCGCAGCACAGACCGAGCACGGTCACCAGGATCACGCGTCCGGTGTCCTTGGACTCGCCCACCATGGTTCGAAAGCGCAGGAGCCCTCCGATCCCGAAGATCACGAATGCCATGGTCGGCTGGACCTCGACGATGAGCGCCACCACCGCCGCAACCACCGCGTACATCAGCAGCGTCTTGGGCTGCTCGAAGTGCTCGAGGGTGGAGAGGCGACGCCGCGTGGATGGGTGATAAGCAATCACGGCGCCCAGGATAAGCGCGAGCGTGAGCACGATGACCATGTCGAGCAGCAACCACCCATTCGCAAAGCTCGACCAGCCATCGAGCAGCGTGGCGGCGCCCCGTGGCACTTCCGTGCGAGCCGTGGGCACCCACCCGGGCGCGCCCGTCGGGTCCGTGCCCGCGGCGGGTGCCGCCACGGCGGGCAGCGTGCCTGCGAGCGCCAGAGCGAAGACGACGAGCGATCGCGTGAAATGCCACATCGCGGCGGATGTAAGCACGCAATCTTTGCCTGCGCGTCAAGGAAACTCCACAAAAGGTGCTGCCCGCGGCGAAAATGCCCACGTAGGCTCGCCTGCGTGGATCTTTGGGGTGCCATCAAACGGACGGCAGCGCCGCTGCTGGCAGGCTAGATGGCGGGAGCAGTCGCTGGGCGGGCTCGCCGCGCCGAGTATCGATCCCCAGCAAATGGTTGATGGGGCAGACGCGCGTCAGCGCGGACTCGAGCAGCAGTGCGCCTGCCGCCAGCAGCGCGGCGGGGGCAAGCTTCTGCGCTCCGAGCCCTCGTAGACCTCCGACCGCGAGGGCGCCGCCAACAATGACACGAATCAGGCGATCGGTTGCTCCTACATTTTCACGCATGATGGCCTCCGCCGTCGACGATGCTAGTGGTGTGCCACTCGTCGTGTAGCGCTCTCTTCCGGGGCTTGATCAGCGCTGCGGCGGACTTATGTTGCGTCTCCCGCCGCGCGCCGGCGCGTCAGCGTGACGCGCGCGTGCAACGCGGTGGTGGACCAAGCAATTGAGCCTCACCCCTAACTTCCAGCGGGTCAGAGCGGCACTCGGATCGAGCGCGGTGGTCGCGCTCTTGATGAGCGGGTGTGAACCCCAGAGGATACCTCCTGCGTCTGACTCGCCCGGAACCTCCTCCAGCATGACCCGATTCTCCACTCCTGATGCGCCGCATGCCGGCAAGCTCACCGCGCCGACGGACGCCGCTCGCCGCGGATTGCTCGCGGCCCGTCCCGGCACGCTCAGACTGCCGGCGGCTGGCGCTGCGTCATTGTCCGGAGGCCGCATTCCCCTCGGCGTGGGTCGCTCGCGCGACGGCTTTCTGCAGGTCCCGAAGGCTGCTGCGGGCAAGGGCCACTTGCCGCTGCTGGTGTTCTTCCACGGCGCGGGCGGCAACGCGGACCAAGCGGGCATGGTGCTTGCGCTGGCTGAGGAGCACGGCGCGCTGCTGCTTGCGATCGACTCGCGCGGTGGAACGTGGGACGTGATCGAGGGCGAAGTGGGGCCAGACGTCGCCTTCCTGGACGAGGCGCTCCGCTGGACCTTTGCTCGCTTCGAAGTCGCGCCCGACAAGCTCGCCGTGTCGGGCTTTTCCGACGGCGCGTCCTACGCGCTGTCGCTCGGGCTAGCAAACGGCGAGCTTTTCTCGAGCGTGCTCGCGTTTTCGCCCGGTTTCGCGGCGCCGACGGAGGTGCATGGGGAGCCGCGCGTGTTCATCTCCCACGGCGTCCACGACGGCGTATTGCCCATCCACGCGTGTAGCCGACGCCTCGTGCCCCGTCTGAGGAGCGCCGGCTACGCCGTCGAGTACCGTGAATTCGACGGCGGCCACGCCGTGCCGGCGGACATCGCGCGTGCGGCTTTCGGGTGGCTCACCTCGAGCTGAGTTGTAGAGCCCGCGAGCTTACCCTGCGACCGCGCGACCACAAGCCGCGGCCTGGCTTGTGGTATAGGCGCTCACGGCCGCCGCCTGCATCGAGCACGCGGTGGCCATCGCCCAAGCGCAAGCCATGGATTCACTCACGCATGGCCTGCTGGGGCTCGCGATTGGCTCCCTGCGCCGCCCGGATAGCGAGCGCAGCGCGGTGCTCGTCGCCTGCGTGCTCGCGGCCGAGCTGCCCGACCTGGACTACTTCGTGGCAGCGAGCGATCCAGTGCTGCACGCGCTGAAAGCGCATCGCGGGCTGTCCCACTCATTGCTCGCGGCGCCCCTGGTGGCACTCGGCGCCAGCCTGCTGTCCAAGCTTCTATTCAGGCGCGCGCGCCTGTTGCCCGTGTACCTGTGGAGCTTGGCTGCCGCCCTGGTCGGCCACCTACTCGCCGACGCCTGGACAGGCTGGGGTACGCGGCTGTTTCTGCCCTTCTCGCAGGCGCGCGTCACGCTCGATTGGATGCTGGTGGTGGACCCGTTGTTCACCGCCCCGCTGTTGGTCGCTGCGCTCTGGGGATGGCGCAGACGCAAGCTGGTGCGGCGGGCTCTCGCCTGGGGGCTCGTCCTGGCAAGCCTTTACCTCGGCCTTCGCATTGCAACTAAGTCACTGCTGACAGCGCGCGTCGAGCGCTCCTATCCAGGCGCGAACGCGGTCCAGGTGTTTCCCTCGTGGTTCGGTCCTGCTCACTGGCGCTACGTGGCAGTCTGGCCGGACCGTTATGTGGTCGGCAAAGTCAGCCTCGGCTCCGCTCCGAGCGAGCAGGCTCGACACGCACGCGGTCAACTTGCCGCTCTGAGCCAAGCAGCCATCTCCAACGCGACCGTCAAGGAGGCGCTCGCCTGGGCGCGGTATCCTCTGATTCGCGAGCGCCGCCGGGCGCAGGGTGGTACACAGCTGGCCGTTGCCGACCTGCGTTACCATCTCAATGGCGAACCGACCCTCACCTTCGTCATCGAGCTCGACGCACGCACCCAGGTGGTGAGCGCCACGCTCGAACGTGGCGGATCCGCACGGTCACTACTGGAGCGCTGGAGAGCGCGATGACAGCTCGATTCGCCAGCACATTCGCGTATTCGGGACCGCTGCTCGACTTGCTGAGCGGTTGCCTGCAGGTCAAACTCCTCGCCCTCGCTGGCGTGCGCTCGGTGCGCCGCAGCCATGGAAAGGCGGAGCAATGAGCCACTCGTGGAGCGCGGCTGAATTGGACGACTTGGCCGCCCAGTTGAATCAAGACGGCATCTGCATTCTCAAAGGTCTGCTCGACCCCTCCACGCTCGCCGACTGGCGGCGTGCCTATGACCGTGAGTACCAGCGCCGAGGCGACGTGCCGGGTGCGCTGGCGCCGCGCGGCAAAGGTCGCTTCTATTTTACGCTGCCCTGGCAGTGCCCTTTCTCTGACGAGCGGGTGTTCGCCAGTCCTGCGCTCCTGGGCGTCTTGAACCGGGTGTTTGCTCAGGAGTACGTGGCGGTGCAAGTGGCCGTCGACACGCCGGTGTTGGGCTCGGAATTTCAGGACATGCATCGCGATCACCGGCCACTCTTCACGGAGGATCTGGTGACTCCGCTCTATGCGCTGACGGTCAACTTCCCGCTTTGCGCGGTGAACGAGGAAAACGG
>DASQDA010000967.1:0-10389 GCA_035634435.1 Polyangiaceae bacterium | reverse complement strand
CTCGCCGCTGCTCGACGACATCTCGGTCGAGGGTGCCACTGGTGTGCTCATCAACGTGGTCGGCGGACCCGAGATGAAGATGAAGGAGATCCAGGAGGCGGCCTCGCTCGTCCAGGAGCAAGCGCACGAAGACGCCAACGTGATCTTCGGTGCGAGCGTGGACGAGGCCATGGCCGACACTCTCAAGGTCACCGTCATTGCCACCGGGTTTCACTCGCTGCAGGCCGACATCCCGGTCGAGTCGCAGCGTGACATGCTACGGCGCCCATCCGGCTCCGTGGTGCGCGAGCGACAGGAGCCGGCGCCCCGCTCCTCGCTGCGGCCCGAGTCTCGGGAACCCGCAGCCGCTCTCTCGACGCGCCGGCCGCACGCGCCGTCACCCGCGAGCAGCGCGGGCGGCAGCCGGGATTCGCAACAGATGTCGTTGCCTGTGCGCGAGCGCATCACGTTCCCCTCCGCGCTGGAAACGGACTGGGACACCCCGGCGTTTCAGCGCCGTCACAACGGCTGAGCCGCAGCGTTCCCGGATTGGGGCCTCACGCCAGGCGTGGGGCCCTGCTGCCTTGTCGTCGCTGCAAAAGATGTCCCCCGTCGCGCGGCTCTTCACGTGAGCGCGACCTGCTGCTCCGTCAAGCCACGGCGAATGAGCTACGAAGTCGGGGCGACGGTGCCGTCCGCTTCGACGGGACGTGGCTGCAGAACCGTGACCTGCCCGTCACGCGAGCGCTTGAACACCACGAGCGGCGGCGGCGCGAGCTGAGCGGCGCGCTCCGCCTCCAGCGCCTTGAGCTTGGCCTCGCGAGCCGCAGAGCGATCGACCTGCGCCTGGCTGCGCTCGCCGTCACGCGCCTGGCGGGCGGCTTCGCGCGCGGACATCAGCTCCTGTCGCAGCTGTTCGCGTTCTAGCTTGCGGCGGGCGCGCGCAGCTTCACGCTCCGCTCGCTCCTTCTCGCGCTCCGCCCGCCGCTGCTCACGCAGCTCGGCAGCCTGTTGTGCGCGCAGCTCGCGGGCTACCCGCGCGTCGGGTCGCTCGGCGCGCGGCGACCGACCCTTTGCAGCTCGGGCTTTCGAAGCCCGAGCAGAGCGCTCCACCGGAGCGGTGGCCAGTGCGATCGCGCGCTCGACCTCGACTGCGATCACCCGTTCGGCGACGCGAGTCAAGTCGTTGACGAGGCGATCGATGGCACGTCGAAGGTCGCGACCTTGCGCCATGTGTTTTACTTTGGCCCGTCTCTCACACCTTGTGTTGCGGCGTCAAGGCGAACCGCTCAGTCTCGTGGAGAGACGCGATTTACAGCCAAATTCACCTGCTGTTCCGAGCGCTGGCGACACACTCCCAGGGTTACCGTTGGTGTCCAGACGCCCTGGGACTTAGCATGTAGGGCGACAATCCTGTGTTTCCGGCCCGCAGCATTCAAGGCCGCGGGCGATCGTCAGCCCTTCTTGGCGTTGATCGCCAGGCGAATGAGGACTTCATCGCGGATGAGATCATCGGGCATTCCGGGGTAAACGATGCCCCAATCTTTACGATTGATGCCAAACTCCGCATTTACCTTGATGCCGTCGGGCGCGAGCTGAACGGTAGCGGGAAAACGCACCGATTTGGCCACCCCCTTCATCTCCAGGTTGCCGGTAATGGTGTGCGTGGCGCCAGCCGCGCCGCCCGCCTGAATGCCGGTCGAGGTAAAACGCACCTTGGGGAACTTCTCGGCATCGAAAAAGTCCGGGCTCTTCAGGTGTCCCGTGAGCTTCGGGTCGTCCGAGGTCATCGAGGCGACATCAGCCTCGGCAGTGACACTGCCTTGTTCGACGTTACCGTTCGGCACCCGTACCGTTCCGGTGAAGGCACCGAAGGAGCCATCGTGCTTGCGCGTGACCTTGGCTCCGACGAAGCTGATCTTCGAGTCGGCAGGGGTGATGAGGTAGGTGACGGGAGCAGCGTCGGCCTGGGCGGCGGTCCCGGTCGCGGCTACTTGGGTGCTGGGCTTCACCGCTTCAGCGACCTCTGCGGTGGGCTTGTCCTTCGCGGGGTTCTGACATCCGGAGGCGAGCGAGAGGCCGAGAGAACCAGCGAACAGCAGGGAAGCGTACTTCGAATTCATGGTCATCCTGGGGTTTAGGGGGGGTGAGGGACCGTGTCCGGGAGCAAGCCGCCAGCAACCACTCGTGCGTGGCTGCGGGAGGGCTGAAAAGGCGCGGATGATGTGCCGCGGTATTGCCGGAAGGCAACTGATGCTGGCAACCGCGGGCGCTTCTGCGTTTTACAGGTCCTCGCGCGGTCCTGCCAAGCTCCCGGCCCGGGGGGCGGCGGTTTCCGCGAGCGTCGTCAATTCAAGGCCGTCGGGCTCTGGGCTTCGGGCGCCCGGGCTGAGGCTCGGGCCCCCGTGACGCGCGGGGAGCTGCTGGTGTTAGAGTGGTGCCAGCGAGAGCCGACCCTCGCGAAGAGCCAATGAGTGACGAGCTCCCTTCCCTATTCCCTGACGACGCGCTCACGAGCAGGGTGGATCGCCCGGCGCTCGACTGGCGCGACCTGCTGCCCATCTTCGACAAGCTCGGGGCGTATGAGCGGGCAGCGCTCATCTATCTTGCAAGGCAGATACTGAATGCGCAGGCGCGCAACGGCGTCTACGACCCGAGCAGCGATCGCGGCTCGATGATCGGCAAACGCTGCGCGGGACTCGCTGACGACGCCATCGGCAAAGCGTTCGCGGAGTTCAACGAAGAAGCCGCGTTACACCGCGTGCTCGGCCGCCTAGCGCGCGAAGAAGGCTGAGCGCCGTAGGGGGCCAGCTCACCATTCAGCGCGCGCCGCGAGGACCTGCAGCCAGGAGGGCTGCCCCGCGGCAGCGCGTGTGCACAAGGGGCTGCTCGACGGATGGCAATCCAGTGCGCCGGCTCCGTTGACGGGCGTCAAGGTGGACCCTCAGCGGGAGCTGCTAGACGTTCGCGCTCTTGTTGCTCTTCGCGGGAGGGCTGGTCGAGAGGGTAGACCAGCAGATGACGTTCGACGTCGTCCGCCCAGTGGGTGCCCGCATATCGCTGGGCGACGACGCGCGCCTCGTGGCGAGCTTCGTGGAACCGTTGCAGCTCCGCGAGCGCCCTGACAACGACCCAGGCGCGCTCGGCCGCCGCGGCGCTATGAGGGAAACGAGCATTCGCAGCGCGTGCGAGCGCCAGCGCTCGTCCGGGATCCGACGTGAGCAAAGAACGCAGCTGGGCCGTGAGAGCCGCGTCGTCGGCCAGTGTTGGACCACTTGCCGTTGTGGCAGCGCTGGCGGGGAACAGCGCCGACCCTCGTGCAGCGGGCGTCTCGGCCTGCAGCGGCGGGGCGGCTGGAGCTGGCGCAGGTGGAGCCGTGTCAGCCGGCGTTGCGCTGCCGGCCAGCTCACCCTGCAGTGGCGCTGGAGCAGGTCGGGCCCCACGCACGAACAAGTAGCCGCCGATGCCCACGGCCAGCACCAAGGCGGCGATGGCGATTCCTTTCGTCGGCATGCTTGGCACCGAAACTGACAACCCCACTTACTTCAGGTTCGGCACCTCGTTGCGGGTCACCGTGTACGCGTTTGCATAGATGGCCTGAATGTCCGACATGGAGTTTTTCGTCGTGTCCCGCTGGTACCCCGCCCAGATGCTGAACAGCACCCAGGGCGCGGCCGTGGGGAACATGTTGTTCGGGTTGGGGATGCGCCCGGTCTCATGCAGCGTGATCGGCACGGTCGGCCCGATGATGGCTTTGGACGCGTTGAACATCGAGGTGAACGGTTGGCTGGTGCTGTAGGTGTCCGGACCCGCGACGTCGACGTAAGCCTTGCCTGGGTAGTAGGCTGCGCTGGGCGACCCGCTAAAGGGCAGCAGCCACACGAGATTGTTCAACCCGGCCCTCGCGTAGCGGTCGAACATGTACCGCCAGATGGCAATGTACTCGGCGCCGGTTCCCTTGCTCCACCAGAACCAGCCAGTCGGTTGCACTTCGTGGAACGGTGCCCAGAGCACGGCCACGTTGGCGTCTTGCAGCTTCTTCAATTCCGCTGCGGCGTAATCCAGCTTCGAGTTGAACGAGCTGTTCAAAGCCGTGCCCGCCGTTACCACGTCCCGCAGGCTGCTGACGCTGCCCATCGAGCCCTCGTAGGTATCCGGGCCGGGCGGTGCGCCCATGTGATAGCGGAGCATGGCAATGCCGCCGGCATTCCAGTAGGCGATCGCGCGAGCTGTGGTCCCGCTAGGGTACAGATAGTCGCCGCCGAGAATGGCCGGCGGCTGCATGCTGTTGCTCGTGTACCAGCTGATGTCGGCAGCAGGATTGCTCCAGCTGGTTTCTTGCTGTCCCGACAGCACATGATTGTTGTACTGGCTGTAAAGGTAACAGAGCAGCTTCTTGGCCTGCGGCGTGGCGTTGGGGTTGACGGGCGCGACACCACAGGTGGTGCTCCCGCCGCCACCACCGCCACCAGCTCCGCTTGCCGCCGACCCTGCGGAGCCCCCGGAGACGCCACCCGACGCAGCGCCGCCATCGCCCCCGCGGCCGCCGCCGCCCCGGCCGCCCTTGCCCATGTTGCCGCCGCTGGTCGATGAGCCACCGCTTCCGGCGCTGCCGCCCACTGCGATGGCGCCACCCACACTGGGCATGCCGCCCGCCGACGCGCCCCCGACACTGGGCGTGCCGCCCGCCGACACGCCGCCGAGGCCCGCGCCACCCGCGCTGGAGCCACCGTTGCCTCCTGCCATGCCGCCCGAGGGGCTCGTGCCGCCCGCCGCGGGGGAGCCGCCAATCCCTGGCGTGCTGCCGCCAACACCGCCGACTCCGTCCTCAGGATGGTTTTCAACCCCTCCGCTGCACGCGATGAGACCGAGGATACCGACCCAAATGCCAACGGACTTCGGAAGGTGATTCATTGCTGGTTTGCGACGAGGGTGCCTGTGCCCGGTGGGCACGGAACGTCGCTCTCCCTATTTCGAGGGGCGTGAGCTGCGAAACGGGTGCGTTTATCCCTTCGGGGTGAGCGCGCGTTGATTCAGGGTGCTCGCGGCGGATCTTTGAAACCTGCTCTCCTGTCGACAAGAGCCCGCCAACAAAAAAGGGACCTCTCACTAGGAGAGGTCCCTTTACCAACTGCGCTGTTGATGTGGGATCAGCAGTCGCCGTGAGCCTGACTACTCAGCGTAGTCGACGCAGCTCACCTCGCCCACGCCGCTTGCCAGACACGTCTGGCCCAGCAGGTCACAATCGAAGCGCACCGTGCGGCGGGGCCCTTCCGCAGTGCTCGTGCAGCGCGTTGCGACATTGCCATCACAGATGCCTGCCCGGCTCAGACCTCCACACGGGTCGACCCAGTCGAGCGTGCCCTGGATGAAATCGCGAATCGCAGGCGTGATGCGCACGTACAGCGCACCATTGGCGCAGTCGCCGTTAGGAGTGTTGGTGAAGACCCCGAAGCTCGTGAGCACGCCGGCCTCGGAGCGCAACAGGGGGCCGCCCGTGTCTGCGCCACACGGCTGCGCGTCGCTCCCGCCTCCGGCGAACGCATGGTTCGGCTCGAGAAGGGTGGAGTTGTAGAGCTCGAGCAGGTACTCCCGATACCAATCCTCCCAGGTGCCTCCGCCGCCCATACCGGCGGTGCCGGCTGCGCCGCCCATAGCGCCGATACCGCCCGCACCAAATCCGCCGACGCCTGGCACGTCCGGCCCTGCGCCGGCCTCGCCGCTTCCCATCGCTCCGGTGCCGGCGGACGCGCCTGGTCTGCCGCCGGATCCGGGGGCGCCGCCCACGCCCACGCCGCCGCCAGTGCCACCGCTACCGCCACCGGTCATGTACTCGTAAAAGGCCTCGAAGCTGCCGTACGCGTATTCGTAGACGCGGCCCTCCACACCCCGCAAGGTGACGGCCCCCACCCGCCGCGTGCCCTCCTGGTAATAGCGGTCGCGAACACCATACCCCATGGCCGCAAACTGTTGACCCACCTGCGCTTGAGTTAGGTCTGCCAGCGCAACGGGCTCCACGTCGGTGACGGGAGCAATCAGGTGCAGCACGGCGAGGTCCACGAAGTTGCCATCGATCGCGGGGGCAAACTCCACGTCCACCACTTCCACGCGGCGACTGGAGGCGTACGCGTTCGGCCCGATCGCGAACTCGAGCCGTGTGTATTCGCCAGATACCTGTTGCAGCAAGTAGCCGCAGTTGGCCGTGGTCAGCACGCTGTTCTCACTGATCAACGTGCCGGTGCACTGCGGTGTGAAGCTGGACCAACCCCAGCCTGACCCGCCGCCAAAGCTCGCGGGATCTTGCTTGCCGGGGCTGCCACCCGGGAAAGCTCCACCCGCTTGCCCGCTGCCTGCGCTGCCGCCAGTGGGGAACGCGCCTCCGAACCCGCCCATGCCGCCGCCGCCGTACTCGAACGTGACGCCGATCGCACCCACCGCATTGAGGCGTGAGCTGTTCGCCGGCACTCCGCCTACGAGCCGTTCGATGACGGTCTCCCCTGGCTCGGCGCTTTTCGGTTCGTCTGCTGCGGAGCAGCCCATCAAGCCGAAACAGGCAACCGCGCCAGCAGTACCCAAATATGATCGCGCCCCTATTGACCACTTCTTCATTGAAACGTCTCCTCGGAGTTGCGATGAACTCCCTGCGTTGCCCCAAGCGCGGCCCAAACAACACCGCGCCCCCTTCATGAATAGCAAGAGCTACGCCAGCACTTCAACCAGCAAATCTCGGGGGGTGCCGGAGCTCAGCTGTCGCTGCGCTGTGCCAGGTGTGCCAGACGCGACACAATGAGCAGCACTTCAGGGCAGCCGCTCGGCTCAGAGCCCAGTTGGCTCAATCGGAGGGACGCTTGGCCTGAGCTCGACCTCGCACTCGTCGACCCCGTGCCCCTCGACGGATAGAACGCGGAACCCGACACCTTTCCACGCCACCAGGTCCCCAACCGAGGGGGGCCGATTCAACAGCGCCAGCACCAGCCCACTCACCGTGTCGACTTCTTCGTGCTGCAGCTCGAGCTCGAGCGCTTCACCCAGCTCTTCGAGGCGCGCCACGCCGAGCGCTCGCAGTTTGCCGTCTTTACGGTGCACCGGAGCGGTCCGATCCTGGCTACCGGGAATCTCGCCCACGATTTCCTGGAACATGTCTTCGATCGTCACCAGACCTGCTGTGCCACCGTGCTCGTCCATCACGATGACTGCCTGCGTGCGCGCCCGTGACATCAAGGCCAGAACGTCGTCGAGGCGCGCGCTCTCCGGAACGAACGGCACGGGCCGGACCACCCGCGGAGACAGACCTTCGCCGTGTACGAGCGCCGCCAGCAAGTCGCGCACCAGCACGACACCCACGATGCGGTCCAGGGTCTCTTCGTAGACGGGGTAGCGAGTGTGCCGCGAGCGCCGCAACAGCTTCTGCAATCCCTCAGGCGTGACCGCGCGGGGGATGCCGACGACGCGCACCCGCGGGGTCATGACCTCCGCAGCCGTGCGTTGGCCGAACTCGAACAGCTCGGTGAGCACTTCGCCGGCCTGCGCGCTGAGCTTGCCCTGGGCGACGCTCTCTTCCACGATGAAGCGCAGGTCATCCGTGGTTGCGCTGTTCACCGCGAGCTCGCGCCGAACGCCCAGCAGGCGCAACAGGCCCACTCCGAGCGCGTTGAACGCCACGACCATCGGCAGCAAGGCCCGCTGCGCCCACACCATCGGTGTGCTGAGCCAGAACGCAGTGGCTTCTGCATGCCCCAATGCGAGTGTCTTGGGGATCATCTCCCCGAGCACGATGTGCAAGTAGGTCAACAATGCGATGGCCGCGACCGTCGCCAGACCATGAATGGTGCTCGGCGAAGCCCAGCTGACGCCTGTCAGAAGCTCCGCCAAGGCTCGGGCCAGCACATGCTCGCCATACATGCCGAGACCCAGGCTCGCGAGGGTGATGCCGAGCTGGGCGGTGGCTATGTAGCGGTCCTGGAGCCGAGGGTTTTGCAAGACCGAGAGCACCAGCGCGGCGCTGCGGCTACCCTGAGCCGCACGGCGTTCGGCCGTGGCTTTGGGGACGCTGATGATGGCGAACTCGGCGGTCACGAATAGAGCGTTCATCAAGATCAAGGCCGCGATGATCAGGGTAGGGATCATGCTGATGGCCTTTCAAGGGCCCGCGCCTGGGGCGAGGGCAGGATCGCGACCCAGCGGACCGCAGTTGGCGCCATTTCCAGCACCTCGACCTCGATGTCGCCGATGGCCACGCGCTCGCCAGCTTGCGGCAGCCGCTCGAGCACCTCGGTGATCAGCCCGCCGATGGTGCTGGACTTGCCCTTCCACGTCACCCCTGTCCAGCGTTCGGCGTCCGAGAGCGACATGTCGCCCGGCACGCGCACCCGACCGTCGGCGAGCTCCTCGGGTGGGGGGTCGGAGGGTTTGAGCTCATCCCCCACGTCGCCGAACAGCTCGATCAGCACGTCCTCGATGCTGACCATGCCCTCCACGCCGCCAAATTCGTCGAGCACGAACGCCTTCGAGCTCTTGTGCTCGTGAAGAAAGCGGATCAGCCGCTCCGCTACCAGGTTCGAGGGCACGAAGGGCAGCGGCTTGACCAGCTCTCGCAGCGGCGGCAGTGCGCCGCGTCGAGCGTAGGCGCCGACGACCTCCTTGACGCTCACGGTTCCGAGCACCTCGTCGAGCGACCGTTGATAGACTGGCAAGTGGTTATATGGGCTGCTCAGCAAGATGCCGATCAGCTCTGCGGGAGGTGTGTCGATGTCGATCGCGACCACCTGACTGCGCGGCACCATGAGCTGGTGGACCGAGCGACTGCTGAGCCGCAGGCCTTGCTGCAAGCGCCGATGAGCGGCCGAGTCGAGCTGTCCGGAGCTGCGCGCCTCGCCGAGGAGAAGCTCTATCTCCTCCGGAGAATGCACGTGCTGGTGCCGACTCTCCGGCATGCCCAATGCCCTCAGGATCAGATGCCCACTACCATTCAGCAGGACGATGAACGCGGCGTAGAGTCGAGCGGACCAACGCACGGGAGCGTAGGTGAGCAGCGCCGTGCGCAGCGGGAACTGAAGCGCGAGCGATTTCGGTACGAGCTCGCCGACCGTGACCTGCAGCGCCGTGAGCGCGAAAAGCACGGTCAGCACCGACACGGTGCGGGCGGTCTCGGGCTCAATCGCAAACAACTGGGCTGCCCACGGCTGCAGCCGCACGCCCAACGTCGCCTGGCCGTAGGCGCCCGCGATGAGGCTGGTGAACGTGATGCCGATCTGGCAAGCGGCGATGTAGCGATCCAGCCGCTCGCCATCGCGCAGCAACCCCAGCAAGCTCGCGGCACGACGGTCGCCACCCTCCGCAAGGCGTGCTACCTGGCTACGCGGTACCGCGACGGCCGCAAACTCGGCGGCGACGTAGACGGCGTTAGCGAGCGTGAGCGCGACAATGACGAGCAGCGGCAGCATGGGCCCGGTCAGACCGCGAACGCGGGTGCCGGCAGCGCGCAGCGCACGGTTCCTCGCGAGAAGCAAGGACGAGGCTCGCCGTGACTAGACATCGGGCTCTGGTTTACCACGCCAGCCGATCACCGATGAGCGAAACCTCTTCGCAACTGGCCGTACGTCCGGCGGCCGTGCTTGGCTGCCGCTAGCCGTGTCCGAGCGGCCAGGCGCGAAAAAGGCATGGCAAAGCTATGGAGTTGGCCGCGTCCCGCCCCCTACGAGCCACGGGTAGGACGCCGAGCGTCCAACGGATCGAGGGGTTCTAGGGTGCGGGCGCGGGTATCGACGGCGCGGACGACAGCCTCCTTCTGGGGCTTCGCGAGCAGGCGCGCGTGCGTGCCGACAGACGAGAGGGGACCGATGCCGCGCGCCGGCGCGCGGCCGTGCTGCCTTGCGAGTGCCAGAAACCGCAAGTGTTCGCCGTGTAGCTCGAGGTCCGCGAGCAGGTCACATGTCCCCTGGCCGCCGCGCACTCCGTGTAGCGCATGGTGGAGCCGACGACACTGAACCAGCTCGGCCAGCGACGCGCGAAGATGGGCTGTCGCTTTGGCAACGACGTCGAAATATCGCGGGTTGGCCCGGACGACCCTTGCCCCTCGTCCGCGGCGGGCGCCGCGCTGGATTTGTGTGAGCTCATGGGCGGTCACTAGAGCAAGTCGCGGGCCAGGTTCGTCGCGAGCGCGCTCAGGCAGCGCGGGTGATGCGTTTGCGTTTGAGCATCTCGACCAACGTGGTGCGATTCAACCCCAGCAAGCCAGCGGCCTGCTTCTTGTTCCAGTGAGTTCGCTCCAGCGCCTGGCGGATCAGTTGGTTTTCGAACGTCTCGACCGCGCTGCGCAAGTCGAGACCCGCCTCCGGTAGACGGGCTGTCACGCGCTTCTCGCTCCCGAGGCCCAGCACACGCTGTGGTAGGTCCTTGGGCTCAATCATG
>DASQDA010000966.1:0-1602 GCA_035634435.1 Polyangiaceae bacterium | reverse complement strand
GATCGCGTGAACGCCCACGTGCACGAAGTCGTTCAAGCCCGCGGCGACGTGGCCGTGAGCGGCAAACGTGGAGCCCACGTTTGGATCGGCAAAGCCGTTCCAGCCGGCAGGCTCGACGTTGACGGGCGTTTTCGTGAGCTGCCCGTGCAGGCCGAGCTCGGCAGCGAGCTCCACGGAGCCGAGCCGCAAGCGGCCGGTGCCCGTGAAACCAACGCCGCTGATGCGCGCAATGAGCGGGGTGCCGTAGCGGCCGAGGTCGTACTCGCCCATCTGCCCATAGCGATTGGCGAAGGCACCCACGTTGGCGGCGAACGAGAGCTGATCGTTGACGGGCGCGCGGAACGTCAGGAAGGCATCGTTAATGCCGATCATGTCCTGCGCTTCGAAGTAGCTGACGGCATTCGTGACCGTGCGTGACGCCAGGATCACGGTCGCCGCCACGTACGGATTGCCGTAGGTGAAGTTCAGCTGTACCCACGGGTCAGGAACCACTCCGGTGTAGCCGAAGCTCTCGAACTCCCCTGGCACCTGTGGCGGCGCGTGCAGCACGAGCTGTTGCTGATCCGATCCCGGATTTTCACGCTCGTTGATACCGAGCCGCAGTGGGACCGACACGAAGCCGTGAATCGCTAGCCGGAAGTCTTCGCTCACGGCCGTCGGCGTGCCGAACGCGGGAGTGACCCCGCCGGGGAGCGTCGGCACCTGCGGCGCCCCTGGGTCGAGGCCCAGCGGCTGCTCGCGTGCGGGCGGCTGCGTGCCACCTCCAGCGGCGGGGGCTGGGGCCTGAGCTCGAGCTGGGTCGGTCACGCCAAGCAGCGCCAGCGCCGAAAGGTACATCCATTTCCGGTTCATGACGTCAATTCCTCACGACTGGCGGGGTTCATCACAACGGCTTCGTCCACGTCACCACCACATGGTTCCGTAGATGGCGACCAGATGGCGGTCGGGGTTGTCCGAGGCTGTATTCAGCAGTCGAATGTCGCCATTCGCGCGCGCTCTGGAGCCCAATGCGTAATACGAGTACTGCAACGTTACGGCTTCGCGGCTCACCCAGTCCGAGCGCAGCACGAGCCTTGGCGTGATGACGCCGAAGGCGCGTTCGCTCTCGTCCAGATTGGGGTGCACGTGGTCTAGCCTGCCGGCGAAGGCGGCGTAGCGGGAGAAGCTGTAAACGGCCTCGGCGCCGTACTTGAGCATGTCGAGCTCGCGCACTGCGCTCTCGGAGCTGCCGTAAATGCCGAACACGCTGAGCTTCAGGTCAGGGCCTTCACCCCAGTACTCCATCGGATGGCGCAGCAGCGTGCCGAGGCTCACCGTGTACTGGCCGCCAGCGAAGCGCAGCTTGCCCGTGCCCTGGCTGGCAAAGCCCCAGTAACGCTCGTTGAGCTCGAAGCCGCGTCCGGTCCACAGCACGCGCACGAGATTCGAGAGCGAGTTGGTGTGTCGCCCGTCGACGATGGAGCCGCCGAGGTAGAGATGACCAAAACGCTTGGCGTCCACCCGCACATCGAGCCCCACGATCGAGAGCGAGCCATCCTTGCGCAGCTGCGACTCACGGCGTGGCGTCTGAGGGTCATCGGGAAGATCTTTGCGGTCGTCCTG
>DASQDA010000965.1:0-12852 GCA_035634435.1 Polyangiaceae bacterium | reverse complement strand
CAGCCCGAGCGCTTTATTCCGGAGCGACACGCGTGCGGAACCGCGAAGGGCGGCTCAGCACGCCGGGGCTCAGCTCGCTTGCGCGACCAGCTCCGTCAGCTGCTTAAACGCGCCCGAATCGTGCACGGCCATATCGGCGAGGACCTTGCGGTCGAGCTCGAGACCCGCGCGCTTCAACGAGGCCATAAAACGGGAGTAAGTCACGCCGTTCACGCGGCAGGCCGCGTTGATACGCGTGATCCACAGCCGCCGGAAATCGCGCTTGCGAAGCTTGCGGCCGACGTAGGCGTACTGCCACGACTTCCACAGCACCCGCATAGCCTGGCGATAGCGGTTCTTGCGACCGCCCCAGAAACCCTCAACCTGAGCGAGCACGCGCTTGTGGCGACGACGCGGGCTCGGACCTCGTTTGACACGCGACATCCGGACTCTCCTCTATCAGCCGTAAGGCAACAGGATTTTGATACGGCGTTCCATGGCCGGTGCCACCATAGCGTTGTCGCGCAGGCGACGACGGCGCTTGCGCGACTTGCCGATGAAGTTGTGCTGAGAGCCACCCGTAGGGCGGCGGATCTTGCCGCTGCCGGTCACGCGAAAGCGCTTGCTGGCAGCGCGATTGGTCTTCATCTTCGGCATGATTAGGCTCCGAGGCGTCTCTGGCTCCTGCAAGCGACCGCGAGTTGGCGGGTCGCAGGGCTGGGAGCGCGGTCTTATGACGGAAGCGGCGCAGTTCGTCAAGACCTCGGCGCGCCCGTGAGAACAACAATAACCGCGCGCACTCGACCGGCAGCCTTCGGTGAGCCGCTGCGCGCCACCGGACCCAAGGCCGGCCAAGAGAACGGCCGCGGTTGCCGCAAAACTCACGAACGCTCTTCATAGTGTGTGCTAAGGCGCAGCCCCGATGCCGCGCCGTAACGACATCAGTAAAATTTTACTCATCGGCTCCGGCCCGATCGTGATCGGACAGGCTTGCGAGTTCGATTACTCCGGGACGCAAGGCGCCAAGGCGCTCACCTCCCTCGGGTACGACGTGGTGCTGGTGAACTCCAATCCGGCGACCATCATGACGGATCCGGAGCTCGTGCGCCGGACGTACATCGAGCCGCTCACCGTCGACACACTGGCTGCGATCATCGAACGTGAGCGACCGGACGCGCTGTTGCCAACCCTGGGTGGTCAGACAGCGCTGAACCTCGCACTCGAGCTTCACGGCAGCGGCGTGCTCTCCAAGCATGGCGTGCAGCTGATCGGTGCGCAGGTAGACGCCATCCGCAAGGCAGAGGATCGGCAGCTCTTCAAGGAAGCCATGCGCAACTGCGGGCTCGAGTGTGCGCGCTCGGGTCACGCCAGCAGCTTCGAGGAAGCCCGCACGATCGTGGAGACCACGGGCTACCCGGTCATTCTGCGACCGAGTTTCACCATGGGCGGCTCTGGCGGCGCGGTGGTGTATCACCCCGAGGATTTGGAGCGCAAAGTGCTGTGGGCCCTGGCGCAGTCGCCGACCCATCAGGTGCTCGTGGAAGAGAGCCTGCTCGGCTGGAAAGAATACGAGCTGGAGGTCATCCGCGATTCGGCTGACAATTTCATCGTCATCTGCTCCATCGAGAACATCGATCCGATGGGAGTACATACGGGCGACTCCATCACGGTCGCGCCCGCGATGACCTTGACGGATCGCGAGTACCAGCGGCTGCGGGATGCGGCGCGTGCAGTCATGCACGAGATCGGGGTGGAAACCGGCGGCTCGAACGTGCAGTTCGCGGTGGATCCGAAGACCGGGCGCGTGCTCGTGATCGAGATGAACCCGCGCGTGTCGCGCTCGAGCGCGCTGGCATCCAAGGCGACGGGGTATCCGATTGCCAAGATTGCCGCCAAGCTTGCGGTCGGCTTCACCCTCGACGAGCTGACCAACGACATCACCGGAACGAGCGCCGCTTTCGAGCCGACCATCGACTACGTGGTCGTGAAGTGGCCCCGCTTCGCCTTCGAAAAGTTTCCGGGCGCCGACCCCCGCCTGGGAACGCAGATGAAGAGCGTGGGCGAGGCCATGTCCATTGGACGCACCTTCCCTCAGGCCTTGCAGAAAGCGGCTCGTTCCCTCGAAACCGGCAAGAGCGGCTTCGTGAGCCTGCTCGATCGCATCGATTATCGGCTGCTCGCTCGCGAGCCCGAGAGCCACCGTGACCTCACGCGCGATGCGCCGCCGGCGGCCAAGCCGCGCCCCACCCTGCCCCCGCCGAGCCCGGCCGAGCTTCAGGCGTCCCTCGAGCGCGCCATCGCGATTCCGACCGCCGACCGCCTGTTTTACGTGGGCGATGCGCTGCGCACCGGTATGTCGCTCGAAAAGGTGAACGAGCTCACCGCCATCGACCCCTGGTTTCTGGCGCAGCTTCAGCGGCTCATCGATCAGGAGCACAAGCTCGAGCGCGCAGCCGTGCTGGACGCCGAGCTGCTCGCTGAGAGCAAGCGGCTGGGCTTCAGCGACACGCAGATCGCCGGCCTGCGGAAGACCAGCGAGCGCGCGATCCGAGAGCTGCGCACTGAGCTGGGCGTGCAGGCCGTCTTCAGTCGCGTGGACACCTGCGCTGCCGAGTTCCCCGCAAAGACGCCGTACCTCTACTCGACCTATGAGTCCGTCTCCGAGTCCGAGGTCACCGATCGCAAGAAGGTCATCATCCTGGGCGGCGGTCCCAACCGCATCGGGCAGGGTATCGAGTTCGATTACTGCTGCTGTCACGCCGTCTTTGCGCTGCGTGAGCTCGGGCTCGAGACCATCATGGTCAACTGCAATCCCGAGACTGTCTCCACCGACTACGACACCTCCGATCGCCTGTACTTCGAGCCACTCACGCTCGAGGACGTGCTGTCCATCTGCAAGGAGGAAGCGGCTCGTGGCGAGCTCCTCGGTGTGATCGTGCAGTTTGGCGGCCAGACGCCGCTCAAGCTGGCAGTTCCGCTGGAGCAGGCGGGCATCCGTTTGCTGGGCACGTCGGCCGACGCCATCGACCGCGCCGAAGATCGCGAGCGCTTCGATGAGCTGCTGACCAAGCTCAGCTTGAAGCGACCTCGAGCGGGCATCGCCAAGAGCATCGAAGAGGCCCGGAAGATCGTGGAGGACATCGGCTTCCCCGTGCTCGTGCGCCCCTCCTATGTGCTCGGCGGCCGAGCGATGATGACGTGCTACTCGGACTCCGAGCTCGACGCCTACGTCGGTCTGGCGTTCGACGCGGCGCGCGAAGAGGGCGGCTCGCAGACACTGCTGATCGATCAGTTCCTGAAGCAGGCGATCGAGGTGGATGTCGATCTCGTCGCCGATGGCAAACGCGCCATCATCGGCGGGGTCATGCAGCACATCGAGGAGGCGGGCGTTCACTCGGGCGACTCTTCGAGCGTGCTCCCGCCGCACTCGCTCGATCCGGACGTGGTGGCGCGTATCGAGGAGAGCGCGCGTGCTCTCGCGCTGGAGCTCGGCGTGATTGGACTGATGAACGTGCAGTTCGCCGTCAAGGACCGCGAGGTCTACGTGCTCGAGGTGAACCCGCGCGCGTCACGCACGGTGCCCTTCGTCGCCAAGGCCACCGGGCGCCCGCTGGCGAAGATCGCTGCAAAGGTCATGGTCGGCAAGACGCTCGACGAGCTCGCGCTGGGCGAGCCCTCGCTTCCCATGCACGTCGCCGTCAAGGAATCCGTCTTCCCCTTCTCGAAGTTTCCGGGCGTGGACACGCTGCTTGGGCCCGAGATGCGCTCCACCGGAGAGGTGATGGGTATCGCCCTGACGTTCCCGGCAGCGTTCGAAAAGTCGCTGTCCGCTTCCGGCTTCGCGCTCCCCGATCGCGGCCGCGCTTTCATCAGCGTCCAGGACCAAGACAAGGGCCAGGCCTGCCACGTGGCGCGCCGGCTGCGGAACCTGGGCTTCGAAATCGTGGCAACGGGCGGGACGGCCGAGACCCTGGCGCGCGCTCACATCCCCGCGGACCGCGTCAACAAGGTCCTGGAAGGCTCGCCCCACGTGGTGGACGCCATGCAAGACGGGCGCATCCAGCTGGTCGTGAACACCACGCACGGGGCCAAGGCCATCGCGGACAGCTACTCGATACGGCGTAACGCGCTGCTCTCGAACATCCCCTACTTCACCACCATGTCCGCCGCGCTGGCGGCCGTGGAAGCGCTGGAGTTCGCGAATCGTATGCGCGGTCACGTGCAGGTTCGCAGCATTCAGGAGTGGCACGCGCGCTCCCACGCCGGCTCGTGAGCGCGTAGCTCCCAAGACGGGCGCGGCCAGCGAGGCGCCGCGCCCGCTTCGCGTCAGATGCGGATGCTCTTCCAATCGCCGCTGCGGAACTTCCAGACCATGACCGCGGTCAGCAGCACGACATAGAGGGTTGCCGCAGCCCAGATACCGCCCAGGCCGAAGCCCAGCGTGATGCCCAGCAGCCACGCCAGCGGTACCAGGCACACGAAGTGGAGCACCAGCTCGACGACCATCACGAAGCGCGTGTTGCCGGCACCGAACAGCGCCTGCGTCAGGATCATGCCCACCGCGATCAGGGGCGTGCACACGCCCATCAACCGCATCGGACCCAGGGCGGCCTCGAGCACCGCGGGGCTCTGAGTCACCAGCGTCAGCAGCGGGCGGGTAAAGAGCACCCCCTCGAGCAGGCCGACCACGCCGAAGATGATGAGCCCTAGCCGCACCGAGACCCAACCGAAGTGCTCGGCTCGCTCGGGCTTGTTCTCACCCAGAGACTGGCTCACCAGCGTCGCCGTCGCGGTCCCAAACGCCAGGCAGGCCGTGAAGGTGAGCTTCAGAACCCCGACGATGAGCATCGTGGCAGCGCTGTTTACCGCCTCGGCGCGTCCGCCGGGGCAGGTGGTCGAGACCACCATGGCGGCCTGAGACATCGCGTCCAGCCGGCTCACGATCATGGAAAACAGAGCGAACCCGCTCATCACGGCGATCGTGGCCACGGCGCTGGGCACCGACAGGCGGAGAATGTCGCCGGTGAGGGCACGTGACAGACGGCTCAGGGCAAACGGGCGGTGCGGGATGCGATAGCGGGGCAGCGTCGCCCACAGCACCAGGATGCCGAGCCCGATCCAGGAGGAAATGAAGGCTGCCAGGCCTGCCCCCGCAATGCCCATACGCGGTGCGCCCCAGTAACCGAAGATCAGGGCGATACACAGCAGCACGTTCGCGACGTTCATCGCGATCGAGGCGACCATGTGCACGTGGGTCTTGCCGATACCGTCGAAGAAAGCCTTGAACGAGAACGACACGGCCATTGAGACGATGCCGAGCAGACGCCAGGACAGGTAGGCACGAGCCGACTCGCGCACCTCGGGCACGCGGATCAGCAGATCCAGCACGTACGGCATCACCAGATAGCCGGCGGCGGTGAAAACGATGCCCGCCAGCGAGGAAAACAGCCAGGAGTTGGCCAGCACGGCGCCGGCGTCCAGATGCCGCCGTTCCGCGAAGCGACGCGCGACGATGGCCTGCGTGCCGACGGAGATGGCACTCAGCGAGCCGCCGAACATCCACAGCAGAATCAGGGACGGTAAGAGGGCCGCCTGCGCATTCGACGACTCCGGACACGGCAGCCGCGAAAGAAAGATGATGTCCACCTCATTGACCGCGCTCTGGGCGAGCATGGCAAAGACGGTGGGTAACGCGAGTCGCAGAACGACTCGAGAGGAGGATCCGGTGGTGACGACGCTGGCACCGGATGCGCTGGGAGGCACTGCCATGCGGTGGTGGTCTAGGGCGACGAACGGTTATGAACGCTACGACTGATGGGCGTTCTGGGCTCGGGCGCGAGTGATGTAGGAGTCTTCGGGCGTTCGAGCAAGCGCCAGCAGCGACCGCCGCTATTTCGTTGCAAGAAAGCTCCACTGGCAGAGCGGCCGGCAAGCACCGCCCGCCACGCGACGATCCGGCTCACTCGCGCAGCGCCAAGGTCTGGTCGCCGGTCCACTGGCGCAGGAGCTCACGCGACTCCTCCGGTGCGCCCTCGCTGCGCACCACGAGCTTCAGCAACTCGAGCGCTCGCTCGCGGTGGCCGGTGGCGCGCTCCAGCCGCGCCAACTCCAGCCTTGCCTCTAGGCTCTGATCCAGCTCGAGTCGCTGGCGCGCGACGCGCACCGCTTCACCCCACGATCGGTTCCTGGACAGCGCCTTGGCAAAGGCGGCGAGGACCGCGGGATCCTTGCCATGTTTGCGGGCAGCTCGCCGGAGCACTTCGAGCGCGCGCAAGTCGCGGCCTTGCTCCGTCAGCGCGCTCGCCTCGCGCAGGAGCCGCTCCGCCGCATCGTCCTGGGCAGGCGTGCTCGCGCTGGGCAGAATGGTATCAGCGGCTGCACTCGCTTCGGCATCCGCCAGCGCCTCGTCCAGGGCGGACTGTGCCGCCGGCACGCCGAGAGCCGAAGGCGGCGCCTGCGATGGGGAGGCGGGTGGTGGCGCGACCAGCGTCGCCGGCGCGGCATCCGCAGCAGCCAGGGGGGGCTCGAGCGAGGCCACGGCGCTCTTTTCTGTCGCGGCTTCGCTGGGCATCCCGACGCCGAGGCGCGCGACCTGAGCGCGAGCCTGCGCGCGGCGTTGCTCCACGGCCTGTGTCAAACGCGAGGCGCCCTGCGCGACGCGGCTGACCGCGCGCTCGACGTCGGGGTTGCGCAGAGCCGCCGTGCCGAGAACGGCCAGGCAAGCCGCGAGCGTGCCCGTCACCGCCAGGCCACCGAGCTGCCGGGACAGTCGACGTCGAACCAGCGGTCGCGCAATCGAGAGCTCCAGCTCGACGGCAAACTCACTCACGCTTCGTTGACGGCGTTCGGGTACCGGATCCAGCGCCTGCATCAGCGCTCGTTCCAGGGCGGCAGGCACCTTCTGTCCCAGACGTTGGCTTGGCAATTCCGCCCCCCCTTTGCGCTTCTGCTCCAGGATGGCGAGTGGGCCGCTGCCCGCGAACGGGCGCGCCCCCGTGATGAGCTCGTACAGCACCACACCGAGCGCATACACGTCGCTCTCCGGCGTCGCCTCCCCGAGCGCCTGCTCCGGCGCCATGTATTCCGGCGTCCCGATCCAGACGACGCTCTCGCCGGCAACCACCTCCGCGGGCTCTGCGGCGGCCTTTGCCACGCCGAAGTCGAGCACCTTGAGCACGCCGGCTTCGGTGAGGAACAGATTGGCAGGCTTGATGTCCCGGTGAATGACAGCCGCGCGGTGCGCCGCCGCCAGCGCGCGACACGTCTGCACGCCGATGTCCACGGCGAGCGCAACCGGCAGCCGCTTGTCGCGTGCCAGCCGTCGATCGAGCGATTCGCCGGCGAGTAGCTCCATGGAATAGAAGGGCCGCCCGTCGTGACACACTCCAAGCTCGAAGATTTTGACCAGGTTCTGCTGGTCGAGCTGCGCGATGGCGCGGGCTTCCGCCCGGAAGCGGCTCTGCGATTGCGCGTTCATGGAATCGGCTTCCAGCACCTTCAACGCGACGGTGCGACCGAGATCGAGGTGCACCGCCTCGTAAACGCTGCCGACCGCTCCCCGCCCCAGCTCGCGGATCACGCGGTAGCGAGTGCCGGCCATCAGGTCCGTGTCGCTGCTGTCGGGCGGCGCTGGCGAGGCGGGCGCAGGAAGCACGGGCGGCACGCCGCGCGTCTCGCTCCTTTCGTTCAGCTCCGCCACCCGGCGCGCGAACTCCGCGCGACTCTTGGCGGGCTCGGCCGGATAGAGTCGTCGCATGAGGTCCGCTATGCGGCCTCGAACACTGCGGTCACCGTCGGCGAGGCTGGGCGCGCGTTGGAGGAGCTTCACGAGGTCCTGGGTTGCCGCGCGGGCAGTGCCATAGCGATCCTCGATCTTCGTGGCGGTGAGCCGGCCGAGCAGGGTATCCATCTCGGGCGGGGCGCCGATCACGCGCGAGAGGGGCGGCAAGCTGCGTTTGCCAGCACCGACAGCCGCCAGATGCACCGACGCCTCGCCCGTCAAAAAGCGGCGACCGGCCAGCAGCTCCCAGAGCACCACGCCGAATGCGTAGAGGTCGGCCGGCACGCCGCCAGGCGCGTTGTTGGCGACCTCCGGGGCAACGTAGCCTGGCTTGGCGAACACGATTCCGGAGATGGTCTGGCAGCGGCGATTCTGGCCGCGCGCGGTGCCGAAATCGATGAGCTTTACTTCGCCCCCGTAACCGACCATCACGTTTTGCGGGCTCAAGTCGCGGTGTACGATCTCGAGCGGCCGTCCGTCGGCGTCGGTCCGCTCGTGAACGTGCACCAGAGCCTCTGCCAGGCAAAGCGAGAGCGCGAGTGCCTCCGGCCAGCTGATGCGAACGCCCAGCTGTCCGGCCCGCGTGCGAACGTCGCTCAGATTCCGACCTTCTACGTACTCGACGACCACATAGGGCTGTCCGGTTGCATCGGTATTCGCTTCCAGGATCTGAGCCACGCCGGGGTGCTGCAGCTGGGCTTGAATGCGCGCCTCGTCGAGGAAGCGGGCCATGAACGAGCGATCACTGGCGTGATCGCGCCGTACCGTCTTGATGATGAGCGGCCGCTCAGCCCCTTCGATGCCCTGCGCCGTCGCCAGGTAAACCTCCCCCATTCCCCCGCGTGCGACGCGCGTGAGCAGTGTGAAGCGCTCGAACCGCCGCGGAAGAGCCTCGACGACGGGCGCCGGCGGCGCCGTCACGGCATTTACTTGCGGTTTCGGCGAGTTGGCGGTCGACTCCAGAGCCTGCATGTTGCCATGGTGTCCAATGTAGGACATTGTGGACAAGAAATCGGCGCTCGCTGGCAGACGCTGACAGGGGAATGGCAAACGACGCTCACCCGTTGAGCCGCGCAAGAGCGGGACTACACTGCCGCTCCTCCCGTCGCATGTCGCGCCCCCGTCATCGCCTTTCCGCGTCCAAGCAGCAGACTCTGCGGCGCGTGGCTGCATGCCTGATGGCGATGTTTGCGCTGGTGCTCGCTCGTCCGGCTTTTGCGGCGCTGACGGTGCCCATGTGCGGCGAGCACGCGCAGACGATAGCGGCGCCGCCAAGTGGACGCGCCGCAAACCCTACCTTCTTGACCGCCAAGCCCTGCGAGCAGCGCACCGCGTCGACGCTCGTCAGCGGCGCCGCGGAGCAGCGACCCGAGCCTCTCGTTCCGCTCGAGCTGACCCCGCGCATTGCAGCGTTGCGCTACGACCTCGGAGCATTCGTCGGTCAGGCCCACCTACTGCCTCGCGGCACTAGCGGCGGCGCGCGCTCCGCGCACAGCGCCGGTATCGACCGACCGCCTCGCTGAGCACCTTCTCCGACGCGCACGCGTGGCCTCGCTGCCACCGTTGCGCACAGAGCTCACGCGAGCACTGCACCCGAGGCCGAGAGCCTCGGGCGCGGGCGGCTAACCTCGAGCGGCGGCGACGGCCGCGTTCGCGCCGCACCGGGCACGCTCGCACACTCGTTTTTGGACCAGATCACGTTTCGTCATCGTTCTTCAGGAGACCGTCTCAATGAATAAAGGAACCGCTATCGTCGGTTTTTTAATGAGCTTTTTGGCAGGTATGTTTCTGATGTGGGGTATCGACCGCGGACGCGGGCCCGACATCAGCGCCGAAAACGCAGCACCCAGTGGCGGGCTGGATCACAGCGCCGCTAGCGTTCCCGTGACCGCCAACGACCCGCAATGGGGTCGCGCAGACGCACCCGTCACCATCGTCGAGATCAGCGACTTCGAATGTCCGTTCTGCAGCCGTGTCGGACCGACCCTCAAGCAGGTCAAGGACACCTACAAGGACCAGGTCCGGATTGTGTGGAAGCACAACCCGCTTCCCTTCCACAATCGCGCGCGGCCCGCTCACGAGGCCTCTCACACGGTCTTCGCCCTCGGCGGCAATGACGCGTTCTGGAAGTTTCATGACCTCGCGTTCCAGAATCAGCGCGGCCTGACCGAAGAGAACTTCGAAAAGTGGGCTGTCGAGAGCGGCGTCGACAAGGCGAAGTTCAAGGAAGCCTACGGGGCGAAGAAATACGCGGCCAAGGTCGACGAAGACCTGGCCATGTCACAAAAGATCGGCGCCAGCGGCACCCCGGCGTTCCGCGTGAACGGCGTCACCATCAGCGGGGCGCAGCCCTTCGACAAGTTCAAAGAGGTCATCGACGAGCAACTCGCGGAAGCCAAGAAGCTCGTGGCGAGCGGGACCCGGCCAGCAGACGTGTACGTCGCGCTGACCAACAAGAACCAGACGGCAAAGGCGGAGCAGCCGCAGCGGGCGCAGCCCAAGGCCGAGCCCGAGGAAGACACGAGCGTCTGGCGCGTGCCAATTTTCGCGGACGACCCGGTGCGCGGCCCCAAGGACGCACTGGTCACGATCATCGAGTTCTCCGACTACCAGTGCCCCTTCTGCAAACGCGTGGAAGACACGATGAATCAGGTCGTGCAGACCTACGGCAATGACGTCCGCGTCATCTGGAAGGACAACCCGCTGCCGTTTCATAACCGCGCGAAGCCGGCCGCCATCCTGGGCCGCGTTGCTTACGCCAAAAAGGGCGACAAGGGCTTCTGGGACGCGCACGCTGCGATGTTCGCGTCGGCTCCGAAGTTCGAGGACGAGGACCTGCAAGCGGTCTCCGAGAAGCTCGGCCTCGACTGGGCGACGGTGAAGAGTGCCATCGACCAGAACCGGTACATGGACAAGATCGACCAGAGCATGGAAATCGCCAACGACTTCCAGGCGCGTGGCACGCCACACTTCTTCGTCAATGGTGTGCGGTTGAGCGGCGCTCAGCCTTTCGACAAGTTCAAGAGCGTCATCGACGCGCAGCTCGCTGCCGCCAAGGCCGTCGTGGCCAAAGGCGTGCCTCGCGCTCGCGTCTATGAGGAGATCACCAAGGACGGCAAGCAGCCGCCGCCCCCCGAGCGCAAAGAAGTCGCTGCACCCGACGCTTCGAGCCCGTTCAAGGGTGCCGCCAATGCCAAGGTGGTGATCCAGGAGTTTTCGGAGTTTCAGTGCCCCTTCTGCAAGCGCGTGGGGCCGACGCTGTCCGAAATCGAGAAGGAGTACGGCAATCGCGTCAAGATCGTGTGGCGCCACCTGCCCTTGCCCTTCCACAAGGAGGCACCGCTCGCCTCCGAGGCCTCGCAGGAGGCCTTCTCGCAAAAGGGCAACGCTGCTTTCTGGAAGTTCCACGACAAGCTCTTCGAAGCCCAGGGAACCCCAGACGGCTTGCAACGCGCGAACCTGGACAAGATCGCGCAGGAGATCGGTCTGGACATGGACAAGTTCAAGGCCGCGCTCGACTCGGGCAAGCACAAGGCGAAGGTCGAAGCTGATACCAAGATCGGCAACGATGCTGGCATCAACGGCACGCCGGCCTTCGTGATCAACGGCTACTATCTGAGCGGTGCGCAGCCGCCTGCGGCCTTCAAGAAGCTCATCAACCGAGCTCTGAAAGAAGCCGAAGGCCGCTGAGCCCAGCGTGAGTGGGCGGCGCGGGCCGAAAAACCCGCGTCGCCCGCGCTCGCGGTGCCCTGTTCAGCGGCGTCCGCGCAGCCCACGTCAGACCAAGAGCGACGGCTCGGCCGCCGCGAGATCACGGAGCCTCGAGCCCCGCTGGGTTGGTGCGTGCACGCACCGCCGCGAGGGCGTGTTGGAGGGCGCTGTCCGTGCGCAGGCACGGCATGCAATCGAGCTTTTTGTGCGGGCCGCAGCCGCTCGTCTTCGCCCAGGCCTCGAGCTGCGGCAGGCTCCGCGAATCGCCGATGGCGCCCGCTTTGGGCAGCAGAGCGTGAGCCGCTTCGCAGGTGCGTGCGGTGCGCAGATCGGCGGCGAGGCGTAGCGGCTCGGGCGCCACGCTGCGAAACGCGGCGCTGCGCAGCCACTGCCCAGCGCTCTGGCGCAGCGTTGCCTTGACGCTGGCGTCGGACGCCAGGTCCCACAACACCTCGGCTCCTTGTGGGCCCATCGGGCCCTGCAACAGCGACAAGGCGGCAGCTCCGGAGCGGGACGTCTGCGCTGCCTGGAACAACACCCGTTTGAGCCGTTCGTCGGCACGCAGCGCCGGCGCGAGCGCCAGCGCTCGCTCGGCGCTCGCGGTCGCCTTGGGGAAGTCCTTGGCGGCCGCGGAGACGCGCGCCAGCTCGACGAGCACCTCGGGGTCCGCGGGGTACTTGCTCGCAAGGCCTTCCAGCGTAACGGCTCGACCGTTCGCCAGAGCGAGCTCGGCGGGCGGGGCGACACTGGCGCTCGGCGGAGCCGCGAGTGCGACTGAAGACGGACCCGAGGCCGCCGCGCCTGGCGTCGCGGGAGAGCCCGGTGCGGAGGTCGCCTCCGGCGGATTCGAGCAGGCGCGAACGCTAGTGACGATCAGTGCAGCAGCGAGCGTCGAGACGAGCAGCGTGCTGATGCCGCCGGCCATCACCAAGGTCCGGGTCGGCACCGGACGCAATGACTGCCGAAGCCGTGTGGGCAAACGCTCCCGCAGCTCCGCCGCGCGCGGCTCGACGGAATTGAAGAGACGGCGCGCCTTGAGCCAGAGGAGCTGAGCGCCGTGGGCCGGCCGCAGCTCGGCCTGCGGAAGCGCCTGAGCCGGGGCGAGCGGGGGCGGCACGCTCGAGGGAGCGAAGGGCGGGGTGACTCCCTCCATGCCGCCGGCAGTGTTGAAGCGCGGCAGCGGCCGCTCCGCGCCGGTGCTGCCGGACGGCACACGTGCTGCGCTGTCCGGCGGCGGTGGCGGAAGACTCGGCGAACCGTCGGCGAGGGTGAATCGGTAGCCGCCGCGACCTTTGGGCGGCGTCAGCAGCACGTCGAGGGTCTCGACGACGTCTGCGGCGGATGCGAATCGCTGGTCCCGATCACGCGCGAGGAGCTTCTGC